>CAYJHY010000111.1:0-6396 GCA_964369875.1 uncultured Mailhella sp. | reverse complement strand
TTTAACTATCCACTTATTCCTTATTTGGAATTAACGCCCTTTGTCTCCATTTTTACCAGTAGCATCGGGGCCTGTTTTTTACCGCCTTTGTTTATTATCGGTTTTTCAAGGCATGCACCTTTTAAACAGCGCCTTCGGTTTTGTTTTCAGGTGCAGGCCTTTTTCTATGTGTTTTTATGTTTGGTTAATGTCGTCTACATTGTATATACATTACAAACTCAAGCTTCCCTATCGGCTTTAAACTATATTTTTTATTACTCGGCTTTGAACCGCATTTTATTGTGTGTATATTTGTATTTTTCCATTAAAATAAGCTTTGGCGCCATGCCTCAGCCTCTACCGTTTTACGGCCACGAAGACAAAGATGACAAAGATGCTTTTTCTATACCGGGAGCATATTTGAGCTTTCAGGGGCAAAATTATTACCGTGTCACACAACAACCTGAAATTGAAGCCAATAATGATAAAGATACTTTCATTTATCTTTCACAAAACTCTGTAAAAGATTTGGATTTAAAACAACACGAACACAAGAGTGTTTTACTCGATAATTCACAGAATAAATACAAAGCTGACACCGATACACAAACAACCGAACAAGACCTTTCAAGCCACCCAAGTACACACGAAAGCTCACAAGCTGATCCTTTTCACAACATAAAAAACTACATTTTGCTTTTAGAAGAAAAACGTAATAAAAAAATGGAGCAAAAGTCTTTTGAGCGTCATGGAGCAAAAATTCCGGCCCCTATTGCACTTGCCCTCAATTTTGCTAACACTCTTGCTTTTGCGTTTATTTTATTGACTATTTTTTCTCCTTTCCAAGCACATCCCAATTTTATTAACTCAAGTCATTACCTCCCTTTATTTTTCCTATATTTTTATGCTTTGCTCCAGATACGTAAACGTCCTTATGCCCAGTGGCGTCATGCTTTTCTCTGGGTTAATCTGTACTTTTTTGCTACAGAATTCCCCTTTGAAACCTCCATCTGGCAAGTACTTTTATTATGTTATTTTTGTTTACAAATGCTTATTGCATTCACTTTTTACAGGCAAGGAAAAAACTGGTTTATTTCTTGAAACAGCTTTACTTCCGCAAAAAAAATCTTATATTTAAGATAGACACGGTAAAACAATTGGCTTTGGTTTTACCGTGCTGCCTTGCTTGCCATAAGTACCAATTCTCGGTGACAATTTCCTTACTTAAAGGGAGGATACATTGTTTTTGTTTTTAAAAGAAAAGAAAAGAAAAGAAACAGGCAAAGCAAATATCAAGCAAGACCTCACTCATGCTATACTCAATTTAGAATATACCCTTATCCGCGACCACCACAAAACCATACGTTTACGTGTAAAAGCTGATGCTTCCGTTGAAGTAAAAGCGCCCCATCGTTGCAAACAAAACTTTATTGATTCTTTTTTGGAAAAACGCTCCGATTGGATTATGGAAAAAAGACAAAATGTTTTGGATTTTGGCGCCAAGCCTCAAATTTCTTTTGAACATAAGGCATCATTTTATTGTTTGGGGCAAGAGTTTCGGTTCCATTATCAACAAAATCCACAAATACAAGAATCTGCCTCACTCCTACCACCTCAGCAAAGTTATGCAGATTATTTTTCTCAAAAGCACACTCAAAGCGACTATTTAGACCCTGTAAGCCTTTATTCTTTGTTTTTGAAAATAGGACACAGCTCTCATAAGTCATGCAGAATATGCTTGGCTGAATCAACAGACGATTCTACACCCCATGCAACGTCTTTACAAAAAAACACTCCTGTTTTGCTTATCCAAACCCAAGCAGAAAACAGTCAAAAACAGATTGAAAGCTGGCGAAAAAAAAGCGCTGAACCTTTTTTACAAGCTTGTTTGGATCAAGTGTGGCATGGGCTTACCCATAAGCTCGCATCAGAAAATACTCCTTGCAGTCAAGCCGACAGAGAACTTGTGCAAAACCTGTTTCTAAAACAACAAAAACCCGGTTTACGCGTTCGTTCTTTAACCAAGCGTTTTGGCTCTTATTCCACCAAAGGAGAAGTTTGTCTTGCAAGGCAGTTACTGTCATACCCTATTGAGCTTATAGAGTACGTTATTGTCCATGAATGTTGCCATATAATTTTTATGAACCACTCCAAAAACTTTTATAATCTTTTAACCGCTTGTTGTTCCAATGCCAAACAAAAAAAAGAAAAACTGCATGAATGGTATCAAAAACATCCACACTTTTAAAATTAAATAAAACCTCTGCAAAATTTATTTTGCGAGGCCTTGTGGAGCGCTTGCTACGCAGACGCAACCCAAAACCAAGAATAGACAAAACCACCCCCTTACTGTTAACTGATTGATTTTTGTATTTTTTCTGCATCATCTTTGTTTTATTACGAAGTCTGAATTTTGGAAAAAGTGCAAAATTTATAGCTACTATTGCAATTATGCAAAGCTCTTCAATTGAGCTTTGACTTAATTTTCATATTTGTGTACTTTAGAACAGTGCTTTTAAATGTCATGTGGATGTATTTTTTTTCAAAAGCTTTTTATGATGTCGGTACAAGGTTCTAAATATGGTAAAGCAAGATAACACTTTCCAGTCTCAGAGCGAGAAGAAACCTACGGGGCAAACTGAAAACAAAACCCCCATAGGCAATATTTTTACCATGGCCGAAAAAGCAAAAGCACTGGAAGCAGAAAAGAAAAAAGCCGCACAACAAAAGCCATTCCCCTCTCCTATCAGAGGAAAAGAAACATATTTTAGCAGTACCGACAGAGACACCGCTAATTTAGAACTTTTGGCCGATGATGACGGCACGGCGAAAGATTTTGAAGTTTTGCAAAATTTGGGCTCTATCGTTATTCCACAAAATATCGGTGATCTTTTTAAGGATTTCAATCCCGCCGACATTCCCGTCACAGAAACTCAAACCGGTCAACAAAATTATGACGACGAAATAGACACAAGTGTCGGTAACTTCGGTTCCATTGTGCTTGACCACAGAGCACTTTCAAACCTTGCCGAAGCCGATTACGACTCAGGTCAAGTGGCGGACGACATTCTGGCAGCAGCTTTTTCAGGGGACAGAATAAGTTCCCTTGCCAAAGATTTCGGTTATCTAAATACAAATACCATAGGACGCAGAAGACGGCGCAGAAGTAATCCTTATACCGGAAATTCTCAACATGGTGAAAGTCTTGAGGATTTACTCTCCCATCTCCATTTGCCTGCGGACAGCTTGGAAGAGCTGCAAGCGGACAACAACTCTTCACGCATCATAGGCGCCGAGCTTCAAAATTCATCAGGTACGACCGATCAAAAAGCAAGCCTCTTTAAGCACAATTTCCCACAGCAAGAACAAACTTCCCATATTTCGGTTGAGGATATCCTCAATATCCCTCGCATGGACGACAGTGCTTTTTCAGGTGATGATTTTGACCTCAGCAAGTTAGCAGACGCAGACAATGCCACGCCCGACGGCAACGCAGCTCTTCAAGTGCAAAATATGGCGGCCAAGGTTCAATCAGGCCTTACCCCAAGCTCCTATAATACTCCCTTGACCGGAGGCCCCGATTATCTTGAAGGCTTTCTCTATGAAGATATGGTTCCCACTTCATTTTTTGACTTGTATGACGACCCACACCATATCCAAGCCTCTCCCATGTGGGGGCATGGCAGTGAACTTCGCACCCCCTTTGCCCACGAAGAACCAAGCCTCAATGAACACTATCTCCATATCTGGGATGATTTTGACATTGAAAAAGACTGGATAGACATAAGCGATGTCATTGCCCCTGATTATACCATTGAAGTATTACAGGGCGAAAGAACCACCGCTATTATCATTAAGTCGCCTCAAGGCGTCGTCACACAAGGGCTTACTGTGGCAAGCCCCGAAATAACCCTCCCCTTTGTCGACGCCATGACAGAACATATTACCAATCCTTACCTTGACGATATCCTTTCCCTTGGAGCTCGCTATGGTGTATTTGCCATAGACAGTCAAGAAAAGTGGTTTAGCAAAACCGAAGAAAAACTTGATATTTCTAAGTTCAGTGAAGCACAAAGGCAACTTCTTGCCCTACAAAGAAGAATTGAATCCAAAGAAGCCAAAAAAGAGCTTGATGCCGGCACAAAGGATTATCTTGCAAAACGTGGACTTATACGAAATGATTCCGATAAATTTGAAAGAATAGGGCTGATGTAGCTTTGTAGCTAACATTATAGTTTGTTAACAGTGATAACAAGACTCAAGGGAGCTTATTTTGTCAAAAAAAATTCTTATTCTCGGGGCTGTTGCCACAGGTCCCAAAGCGGCCGCTCGTTGTAAACGCTTAAATCCCGACACCCATGTTATTATGGTCGACCAAGAGCATTATATCTCTTATGGCGGTTGCGGAATGCCCTTCTATTTGTCGGGCGAAGTGGATAATATCCACGCCCTCAGACAAACCACCGCGCATGTAAACCGCGACCCCGATTTTTTTGACGATGTTAAAGGCGTTGAAGTTCGTAACAGAACAAAAGCCCTTGCCATTCATCCCGAAAAAAAATCCGTCACCATGCAAAATCTCGAAAGTGGCGAAACCTATGAACTCACCTACGACGATCTTGTTATAGGCACGGGCGCAAGCTCCATAAAACCCCAGGTTCCCGGTGTAAATCTCAAAAATATCACAACCATAGCCTGTCTTGAAGACGCTATGAGCATCAGGGAAAACTGTGCCACGGGCAAAGTAAACAATATAGTTATTCTGGGTGGCAGTCTCACCGCCATGGAAGTAGCCATTTCCCTTGCAGACATGTGGGGCGTAAATTGCACCCTCATTAAACGTTCACCACGCATGTTACCCAATCTCGTCTCCGAAAATATTTCGGAAATGATTAAGAACGATTTGGCAAGTCTGAATATCAACGTCCTTTCCGAAGAAGATATTATCGAATTTAAAGGCGAAAACGGAAGCGTCACTGAAGTGGTCACCAATAAACAAAGCCTCAAAGCCGACCATGTTATCATTGCCATGGGCATTAAACCCAATTCCCAATTGGCAGCCGAAGCGGGTCTTGAAATCAGTCCCAACGGCGGTATTAAAGTTAACGAATATTTACAAACTTCCGATTGTCATATCTATGCGGGCGGTGACTGTATCGCCGTGACAAACCTTATCACAGGTCAAGACGATTACGCCCCCATGGGTTCCATGGCCAATCGGCAAGGCCGTATCATTGGCACCAATATCGCAGGTGGTAATCCCCATACAGGCCTCGAAACCTTTAAGGGCGTTGTAGGAACATGGTGCGTCAAGCTCTCCACAGCCTCCGCCGCAGGCACAGGCCTCACCCAAGAACAAGCACAAAAAGCAGGATTTGACGCCATCAGCGTTAATATGGAACAACTCGACAGGGCGCACTTCTACCCCGAAAAAGATATGATGACCCTAGAGGTTACCGTGGAAAAAGGCACACGTCGCGTGCTTGGCATGCAAGGTTTTTGTCGTAACGGCGACGCCCTCAAGGCTCGTATCGACGCCGCTGCCGCCATGCTCCAATTCTACACCCCAACCCTCAACGATCTTTCCAATGTGGAAGTAGCCTACTCCCCGCCCCTCGCCTCTGCCATGGATTCCATCAACGCCGCTGCCAACGTCACCGACAACGTGCTTTCAGGTGTTCATAAGTCCATTACCCCACAAGAATTTATAGAACTCTTTGAAAACAGAGATAATAACAATTATATTTTTGTGGATACAAGGCCAAAAGGCGCAGGTGATGAACTCGCCCAAAAATACCCTGATGTCTGGTTTGCCATGCCCCTCGAAGGCTTCGACGAAAGCCTCAAAAAACTCCCCGCAGATAAAGATATCGCCCTTATCTGTAACTCGGGAACAAGAGCCTACGAGTGCCAACTCAAACTTAAAAAAGCAGGCAGAGATTCTGTGAACTCCCTAGGGGGTATGCAGGCAATGAAAAAACGTGGACAAGTTTTTTAATTTTTTGTTTTATTGGGAGGGGAAAAACCTTTTTTGTGAACAAAAAAGCGTTTTTCCCCTCCCAAACCCTCCCCTTTTCCAAAAAAAACTTTAATTATAAAAGCTGTGCCTTGGCACAGCTTTTTTGATTAAGACAATTAAATAGTATAAAACTATTCAACAGTTCAAATGAGATACTTATTTAATATGCACAATTTAAAAAAGCTTCTCCCGAACGCAGTGAGAGGGAAGCAGATTAAGCACCGAATAAACAAAAAGGCACGGAAAGACATTCCCGACAAGTTCGCCCTTAAGCTGACCGAAGGGAAGCAAACGGCGAACGCTATGGGGTAAACAAAAGAGGGGTGGAAGGGGAGAAAAAGACTAGGGGCTTGCCCCTATAGTTTTGCTCCCCTTTGAAAAACTATCATTAAAAAAAT
>CAYJHY010000110.1:0-6428 GCA_964369875.1 uncultured Mailhella sp. | reverse complement strand
ACTTGGTTCCAAACCATATTATTGAAATCGATGTTGATAAATATCCCGCAATTTTACAACCCTACAAAGACCAACTCGCCGGACGATCTGTTATTGCCAAAAGAGCAAAACCTTTGCCTGTAGAATGTGTTGTGCGTGGTTATGTTGCTGGTTCCGGTTGGAAATCCTATCAAGAAAACGGGGAAATCTGTGGTCATGTTTTGCCAAAAGGGCTTGTAAACTCTTCTAAGCTTGAAGCTCCTTTGTTTACTCCTTCCACCAAAGCGGAAGTAGGCGAACATGATGAAAATATCAGCATTGAACAAGCCGCACAAATTATCGGTGAAGACATGTGTCAAAAAGTTATGGATTTAAGCTTAACCATCTACAAACAAGGTCGTGACTATGCCGCCGAACGTGGCATCATTATAGCTGACACAAAATTTGAGTTTGGTTTGGTAGACGGAGAACTCACTATTATTGATGAAGTGCTTACACCTGACTCATCACGTTTTTGGCCTGCCGCCGAATATGCCCCCGGTAAAGGTCAAGCAAGTTTTGATAAGCAATATCTTCGTGATTGGCTTGAAAATCAAGATTGGAACAAGCTTTCTCCTGCGCCTCGCCTTTTGCCTGAAGTTGCAGAAACTACTGCCCGCAAATACCAAGAAGCTTACGATATTCTAACAAAATAAAAATATTATTTTGTTTAATATTTGGTTTGTCAAAGTTCTATTTCTGTGGCATAATTTAACTTGTCTATATGGAAAACATCTCAATTTTGGCTTTTGCTAAATAAAAGTGTTCCATAAAATGATAAATTTTTGTGATAACAGTCATAGCTTTGAAATATTCATAAGAAAATGAATTATGATATTACGTACCTACTATGAATATCTCAATCTTTGAAGCCCACTGACAAACGCTTTGTAGAAATTATATACTAACCACTGATAAAAAAGGGAAGGCACATGTTACTAAAGGATAAAAAAGCATTGATTTTCGGACTTGCCAATAACCGTAGTATCGCCTATGGCATAGCGAAAGCATTTAATGATAACGGCGCAAAACTAGCGTTTAACTATATTGGTGATGCTATCAAGAAAAGAGTTGAACCCATTAGTGAAGAACTAAACGGTGATTTTACATTTCCCTGTGATGTAACTAAAGATGAAGAAATTGCACAAGCAGTTGAAACAGTAAAAGAAAAATGGGGAACTTTTGACGTTTTGGTTCATTCTGTTGCCTTTGCTGATAAAGAAGATTTGCAAGGACGCTTTATCGATACTTCCCGTTCAGGCTTCAATTTGGCCATGAACGTTTCAGCTTATTCTCTTGTGGCACTCTGTAAAGCCTATGAACCGCTTCTTAATCCCGGTGGTTCTATCATCTGTATGACCTATTACGGCTCTCAAAAAGTAATCCCTAACTATAATGTGATGGGGGTTGCGAAATCCGCTCTTGAATGTTCTGTTCGTTATCTTTCTGTAGATCTTGGACAAAAAAACATTCGTGTAAACGCTATCAGTGCGGGCCCAATTAAAACATTGGCAGCTTCCGGCATTTCAGACTTTAGGGTTATTCTCAATCATATTGAAGAACGTGCACCCTTGCATCGAAATGTGACTATTGAAGAGGTTGGAAATTCTGCTCTTTATCTTGCTTCCGATCTTAGCTCTGCTGTGACCGGCGAAGTTCACTATGTTGATAGTGGATTTCAAAGTATTGCGTTCTAATAAGGACACAATCCTTAGGAAACCTCCAAAACATTAGAGGGGACATCCAATGGCATTCCTTATTATGTTTGGTCTTATTGCTTTTATAGTAATTTTGTACTACGTGCTTGAACGGTTCGGTTTTTTAGGCTGACTGAACTCTACGCAAGCAGGTGCTTGCCCTATGAAAAAGCCTAAAAAAGTAAAAAAAGTAGAAGAATAATATATAAAAAGGCACTTTTGTGCCTTTTTTGTATATTTAAAATGATACATTTAAATATGTCTTGTATATAATGGGAATTTTCATGATTGAAAACGAAAAAAAATCTGTGCTTATTATTGGCGGTGGCTTAGCGGGGTGTGAATGCGCTCTTATTTTAGCACGCTATGGAATATCTGTGGTTTTATACGAACAAAAACCACATAATTACTCACCGGCACATATAAGCGAAAATCTTGGCGAGCTTGTTTGCTCAAACTCTTTCCGTTCGGACAGAGCAGAGGGCCCTCAAAGCAGTGGAGTAGGTTTACTAAAAAAAGAAATGCGCACCCTTGGCAGCGTGCTTATGGATGTTGCCGAAAAATATAAAGTACCTGCCGGAAAAGCCTTGGCGGTTGATAGAGAACTTTTTGCCGAAGAACTGACAAACATCATAGAAAAAAATCCCTATATTACGTTAGAACGTAAACAAGTAAAAAATTTACTTGAGGTTGAAAGTTTACGTCAACAACATAATGCGCATTATGTTGTTATGGCTTCCGGGCCTCTTACCTCCGAAGAACTTGGTGCTTCTTTATTTGAAATTGTCGGTTCAGAATATTGTTATTTTTATGATGCCATTGCTCCGATTGTTTCAGCAGACTCGTTGGATATGAAAATTATCTTTAAAGGTTCTCGTTATGACAATTTCCCGCCTGCTCCTTATAATGATGAGATAGCGAACAGCGAAGAACTCTCAGCTCTTTGGCGCGAAAAGTACGCTCAAGAAGCTCGTGAAGCCAAAGAAAAGCTTCAACAAGAATCTCCTCAAGATGGTGTTGCAGTCGCTCAAAATGATGAGCAAAAAGCCGAAGAAAGTCAAGATGAAGGGGATTATCTCAACTGTCCCATGCATAAATTTGAATACGAAGCTTTTTATCAGGCTCTTTTAAATTCAGAAAAAGTTGAAGCGCATAACTTTGAAAAGGAAGTACATTTTGAAGGTTGTATGCCCATCGAAGCACTTGCCGACCGAGGGGAAAGAACTCTAACCTTCGGGCCATTAAAACCTGTTGGCTTTACCGATCCACGCACCGGAAGACGCCCCTATGCAATTTTGCAACTTCGCGCAGAAAATGCCAACGCTCTTGCGTTTAACCTTGTTGGTTGTCAAACTAAAATGACCTACGGAGCACAAGATACCGTTTTTCGCATGATTCCCGGACTAAAACATGTGGAATTTTTACGTTATGGCAGTATGCATAGAAATACCTATGTGAACGCCCCTAAATGTTTAAATGACAATTTATCTGTTCGTGGACATGAGCACCTCTTCTTGGCCGGACAAATCACAGGTGTTGAAGGTTATGTGGAATCTATTGCCTGCGGTCTTTGGGTGGCGCTTCGTTTAGCCACCGACATTATGGGGAAAGAAATAGAAAATCCGCCTCTTAGTTCTGCATTGGGTGCACTGTTGGCGCACCTAAAAAATGATAAAGTAAAGAGTTTCCAACCATCAAACATCCATTTTGGATTGATGCCTGAGCTGGAAGAAAAAACAAAGAAAAAAAATCGAAAACAAATGATGGCCGAAAGAGCGCACAAAGACTTTAGTCTTTGGTTTAGCGAATTCTGGGGCAGTCACGAATTTTTACTTTAATTTTTATTTTGTTTTATTATAATTTTTTTGGGAGAGGGAAAACCCCTTTTGTGTACATAAGGGAGTTTTCCCCCTCCCAACCCCTCCCCCTTTCCTCAAAAAACTTTAATAATGGAGCACTCCATTAAAAATAGCATGCTTCTTATTATATTATCATACTAGAGCATTTCCGGTATATTTTGCATTATAACTAACAAGGCATATTTTCATCAAAGCTTTCTACATTCCCCCCTTTTAGAAGTGCTCTAGGACTCACGAAAACTTGACTGATGTGTTTTAGAAAAGGCTTTCTTAACATAGAAAAACTATACTCTTCTATTTTTCATCTTGAATTTTGTCTATTATAATGAAAAATGACATAATATGCTAAAATAATAGTCTATTATGTCATTTTTTACTTTTAATAATAAAGTTTTTTTTGGAAAAGGGGAGGGTTAGGGAGGGGAAAAACCTTTTTTGTTCACAAAAAAGGTTTTTCCCCTCCCTAAAAATTAACCAATAAAATCAAGACTGTTTTGCTTTTTCGAGGGCTTGTACAAGGTCGTCATAGGTGAAAATATCACGTATGATAATGGGTTTCTCGGAATTTTTACCCTTTGGAAAAATGGCAAGTAAAGGAATACTTACGGTGTTTAGGGCTTGCATAAGATTTTGTTTTTCTTGATTGAATTCTGTAATATCGACATATATAAGTTGTGGGTTATAGGTATCTTTTATTGTTCTAAGATTTTCTTGTGTAAGAACGGTGTGTTCCAATACTTTGCAAGTGGGGCACCAGTCGGCACTAAAGTTTAGTAACATAAACTCATTCCCTAGATTTTGAGGAAAGTTTGAATGCTCATAACTTGTCCATTGAACGGAGGCTTCTTCTGATTCAATAAAAGAGAGTAAAGGCGTTAAAGAAATCATAAGACATAGAATTGAAATAGAAAGCTTTTTAAAACCTTGACTGTGAAATGAACCCCATTTTCCCCATATATAAAGCGCAATACTTGTGCTTAGCGCAAGACACAGCGAGCTTACAAGCCAATCGTTAGGTAGTATTGAAAGCAGATAAAGACTTGTCGCGAGCAGAAAAAATCCTAAAATCTGTTCCATATAGATCATCCAATTGCCGGCTCTGGGCATAAACCTGCTCAGTTTTGGGCATATGGAAAATACTATATAGGGTAAAGCCATGCCAACCCCCATTGCAATAAAAATCGCCAATTGAACCGGTAAGCTTTGGGTTAGACTATAGCCTAAAACTGCTCCAAGAAGAGGACCACTGCATGGGGTAGCCAACAGGGTAGCCAAAAGACCTGTACTAAACGCAGAAATTCTCTTTTGTTTTTTAGACAATTGCAGCGTGGAATCAGTGTTATTTTTGATGTTTAGCACTGGTAAGTGATAAACATTGAATAGCGATAAAGCCATTGCAAAGATAAAAATAGCGAGACCAAGAACAAGGGCAGAGCTTTGAAAAAGCTGTCCCCATGTAAAACCTAGAGTCCCGAGAAGAATTCCTAACGCTAAAAACCAGACAAGAATCCCAAAAGCAAAGAAGGCATTATACTCTCGAAATTCATCAATTGTTTCTTTGTTCACCTGCCCGTTTTTAAAGAAAACATTTACTTTGAGAGCGATCACAGGCAAAACACATGGCATAAAATTAAGGATAAATCCTGCAATAATACCAAAAAGTATAGCACTCCATAATGAAGCAACACTGAATGAATTATCTAAAGTTTGTGGTTCAAAATTAAAAACTGGAGGGCTGAGAACCTCTTGTTTGTTGATTTTGCTTTGTAGATCACTCAAATTATAGAGGTCGAGTGCTGTGGCATCGGTACTTGGTATGACAGAAAAATTGATTTGCTCTTCTTCCGTGTTTATTTCAAGTTGAGTCGTGATTACCTTACTTAAATCTTGATTGCTGTGAGCTTGATAAAGTGTTGTAAACTCATTTTCCCATGATACGTCATTGAGCGTTTGAAAGTTTTGACCATTTGGGGTATGCAACGGTATTTCAATTTTACTTGGCATACATCTAGCATCCGAACACGCTAAAAAGGAAAAAGTTAGATTTCCTTCTATTTCAAAAGAATGAGGAAATAATAGAAAAAGATTGAAGGTTTCGTCATAGACATTCACCTTAACCGTTTTATTTAAAGGATCTGCCTTTTTTTCACCGGTTGGGTATAGTATAAGTATATCTTGCGCAACTGTCTTTTTAGAGCTTAGTGCGCTAGGCGTGAAACTTAACACGGTAGGGTAGACATCGGCTTGTAACGGGGCGTAAGTATATTGGTTATCCTGTGGTAAAAATGTAATGTTTAGTATTTGATACTTGTCATTTTTTGCCCATTCTGTTTGATAGTTAAAGGCAGGAGGCACTGCATCAACATTTTCGGCATAAGCCGGAGTGGTTGGCTGTGAAGCTAAAAAAATACTTATGACTGCAAATTTCATAAAAAATGCTAAGTTATTTTTTATAATTTTTTTGGTGATATATGAAAGTAAATCTAAGAAAATAATAGAAATTTGTAGTGTTATGATTATTCGTTGTGGCCTGTTGTCTACAAACATTTGAAACTCCTTTACATGAATTCTCTAAAGATAGACAAGCGATTCCTAAATATATCAACATAGTTAGATAAAGACAAGTTAAAGGCATTTACTTTGAATTTTAACATTCTATATACACAGCATAACAATTTCCAAAAGTACAAAGAAAATAATATAAAAATATAGCCTAAAAAATAACTTGACCTTTTGCACTGTAGGATATACTAATAAATCACACGTTGTGGATCATTAGCTCAATTGGTAGAGCAGCTGACTCTTAATCAGTTGGTTCGGTGTTCAAGTCACCGATGGTCCACCAAGAATTTCA
>CAYJHY010000109.1:0-6440 GCA_964369875.1 uncultured Mailhella sp. | reverse complement strand
AACACGCTTGCTCCGGTGATTGTAAATGTAACGGGCGTTGCGTTGTGTGTAAATGTGCAATAAACAAGTTGCAAAATCAAGGGGTTCGATAAGCTACGCAACAAGCCCCGAAAACTCTGCAAAATGAAAACGCTATAAAATATGTTACTTTTATATATTCAGCACAAAAACACCACTATATTGGTGATTATGCAGAGAAGTTAAGCGATTAAAGACCTCTGCAAAATTCATTTTGCGAGGGCTTTCGGAGTGTTTGCATCGCAAATGCGACCAAAAATCAAGAATAGACAAAACCACGTTTTTGTCGTTAATTGATTGATTTTTGTGCCTTTCTCTGCATAATTTTATTTTGCTACAAAGTCTGAATTTTGGGAAAAGTACAAATTTTATAGCCACGTTTATAATTATGCAGAGCTCTTGATTAAGATGTGATTCCAAAAACAAACCATTTCAAAGGGGAGGAAACAAGAGGGATAAGTCCCTAGCTTTCCTCCCCTTTGTATTTCCTTTTTGGCGTAGATATTAACGAAAACTGCAAAGAGTTATATCGTCCGAAACCTCTGCATCGCCTCGAAAATCCAAAATAGAGGCATAAAGGGCTTCTATTATTTCTTGTGGATTGAGGCTTGCGTTTTGCACGATAAATTCTTTCAGGCGTTCATCGGAATAAAGGGCGTTTTCTGCGTCCATGGCCTCGGTCACACCGTCGGTAAAAGCCAAGAACAGTTCATCTTCTTGTAAAACATCATAAAAAGTTGGGTAGGAGGTATCCTCAAACACCCCCATTACAGGCCCACTTAAACTTTCGAGCATGCGCAAGGCTTTTGTTTTTTGGTTAATCAAATAGGGCTGACAATGCCCACCGTTTACAAACTCCATTTGCCTACTTTTAGGATCGTAAATAACCGTAAAAATCGTTACAAACATGTTGGATTCATTATTTTTTGCAAGCATATTATTTATGTTTTCCATAGCCTTGGAAAGATTTTCTTCCACTTGCAACGTATAGCGTAAAAGCGTCATGGTTACGGACATAAAAAGAGCAGACGCCACCCCTTTACCTGAAACGTCTCCAATAATAAATGCGTATCTTCCGTCTTTGAGTTCTATATACTCGTATAAATCGCCGCCAACTTCTTTGGCAGGCTCAAGATAAAAAGCGCTCCATATCCCATCGTTTTTTGGGGCAAATTCAGGGCTGTTTAAAATATCCATCTGGATATCACGGGCGGCGCTAAGCTCACCTTGCAAACGTTCTTTTGAGCTCGTGGTTTCAACCAAGTTTGTTATTTGCTGTGACAGTTCTGTTCCCAACAACTTGAAGTTATTGGCCAAAACCCCTATTTCATCCTTACGATACACAGGCATGGAATCATTAAATTCCTGTAATTGGTCGGTAAAACGAAAATCAAGACTACCCAATAGTTTTACCTTCTTAGCTAAATCCCCGAGGGGTTTAACTATACGCCCAAGCAAAAGCAAACTTAACAAAAGAGCGAGAGTGAAGGTTGCAAAAAAGTACACCAGCAGCTCTTTTACAAGTTCTTTCCCGGGTTCCTTCAAAGCGGATAAGGTAACCCCCATAACAATGCTCCAGCCAAGGGGCTTGAGATAACCTGCTTGGATAAGATAGTCACTCTTTATGGCGATTTCTACCACTCGGCGTTGGTTACCGCTTCTTGAAGCGCTGAGGGCGTTTCGATAGGCTACACTGTCGGGGATTTGCCCCTTAGAAGCAAGCACCTGATTTTTTTCATCAACCAAGGCGATAAAAAAGGAAGACGATTCAGATAAAGCATTAAAATTTTCTTGCACATCTGCGACAATATCCAAAAGCGCCGACTGTTCTTGTTTCAGAAAGTCATCCACCGAAACAAAACTGACTAAATAGCGTCCTTTTTCTTCCAGTGAAGGCATAAAAGGAAGAATAAAGAAAAATATTTCCTCTTTTTTTCCCGTTTCCGTATTAATAAACGTGAAAGAACTAAATTCGCCTCGGGGTAAAATTTTCTTTTTCTCCAAGAAATCTTTTAAAGTATAATTTTGCATATTTTGCGGATTTTGTTTGAAGTATTCTTGCAGAATCAAAGGATAAACACCGCTATCTCCGGCGTTTGCTTTGTCTGTACTTTTAAAAGAACCCACTCGCTCAAATAAAAAAGTTAAAACTACCCCTTTTTGGGTTCTTTTCAGGAGATTTTCAATCAATGCGCCTTTTTGCATAACAGAAAGCTCTTGATTATGTTCAATATTCTCCAAAGAAAGACGTAAATCAAACGTTTTCTCACTTAGACGTTCTTTTAATGCCATAATGCTTGCAATTTCCGCTTCTTGCTTCACCAAATAAGCTTCGGTGATACTTTCAAACTGGAAATTTTGCACCCGCAAAAACGTGTCCACTTCCGTTTCAATGGCGGTTTGGGTCACGTTTTGATAGGTAATATATAAAATAGGCGTCGCCACAAAACAACTGGCGATCACAAGCAAAATAATAAGCTTATGGCTTAGTTTCATAAGCGCTTTCCTTTTAGTCGGTAATGTTTAGGCGTAAAAGTTTTTTGCGTAAACCTTCTCGGGTAATCCCAAGAATTTCTGCGGCCTTACTCTTATTTTCGCAACTATCCAAGACATGTTTTATAATCATTTTTTCCGCATCTTGCAAATTAACAGGGAGCGAAGAAAGCCCAACACCATTTTCCGAAAATGCTTCGGAAGAAGCTTCTGTACTCTTGGCTGTACCGTCTGCCGTGCCGCCTTGGGAATCTGACATTTCCTTTTCTTGGCTTGCAAGGCTTTCAATGTCAATTTTATCCGCCACATTTTGCTGGATTTTTTGGGACAAGTCGGAAAATTCCACAATGTCTCCCAAGCTGAGCGCCGCCGCCCTTTCCATTTCATTATTCAACTCACGCACATTACCCGGCCATGTATAATGCAACAGCGCTTGTTTTACTAAATTACTGAGACGCATTCCGCTTCTGAGCATATTTTTTTCGTGTCTTGCCAAAAAGTAATTGGCCAAAATTAAAATATCTTGCCCGCGCTCATTTAAAGGCGGTAAATCAATTTCCACCACATTTATGCGATAAAACAAGTCCTCTCTAAACTTTCCTTGTTTAATAAGCTCAGGGAAATTTTTATGGCTTGCGCTTATCAAAAGAAAATTCACAGGAACTTCTTTCACACTGCCAACTCTGGTGATTTTTCGCTCTTCAAGTACCCGCAAAAGCTTGGCTTGATTGGCCAAACTCATATCTGCAATTTCATCTAAAAAGAGGGTTCCTTCATGGGCTTCCTCAAAAATCCCCTTACGAGCGCTTACCCCCGTGGCCACATTCTTTTCAATACCGAACATTTCACTTTCAAACAAGGTCTCGGGAATGGCCGTACAGTTGACCGCAATAAAAGGAGCGTCACGCCTTGCAGAATTATAATGTATGGTTTTGGCAAAAACTTCCTTGCCCGATCCCGTCGGCCCCATAATCATGGTGTTAATGGGACGTCTGGCAATGGTGAGCGCCAAATCCACCTGCTTACGCAAAGCTTCATCTTGCCCCACAATAGCATTCTTGCTATAGGTGGACTCTATCCCCGCTTCCAAGGCAATGTTTTTCTTAAGGAGCATCTTTCTGGCTTCCTCAAGCACAATATTTTGCTCTTGCAAGGTTTCGATGAGCTGATCCCTATGGTATTCTCGCGCAGAAATCTTAACAAGCATAAGCCCAAAAGCCTCGGCAAGAGCATTGACTTCCTTGGGAACATCCGTTCTTTGAGTCAGCTGATAGAGAGCTTCCTCATCCGCCACTCTACCCCACGCCAAATCGTCACAAAGGGCAATAAAATCTTGTAAATATTTTTCCATAGTTCTGTTACTCCAAGTTTGAGCTTTTTTATAGGGCTTTTTGGGAGAGGAAAACCCCATTTTTGAGGCAAAAATGAGTTTTCCCCCTCCCAAACCCTCCCCCTTCCTGAAAAACCATACATTCATTTCATAACATTTGAAAAATGTTCAAAATTCACCTAATTTGGATTTTATCAGGGATTAATTTTGTCACTTCGTTCAGGGATTAATTTTGTCACTCCGTAGATTGTGTCGTCAAATTAAGGATTTTTCTTCTATGTCAAGGAAGATAAACTTGCTTTGACGGGAGTGTACTAAAGGTACATGACCAAAAAGCAAGTGAAATCTGACGCAGAGATAGGAAAAAAATCCTTAATTTGACGATATAATCTAATCTAAATTTTGGATAAAGCGTAAAACCTCCGCCACAGGCCCGATTAAATCTTTGGGGATATAGGCATTTTCCGTGCCTGTTTCAAAAAGCGCACGCGCCAAATCCACGTTACGCATAACGGGGATCCCCTCTTCTTTCGCCACTTCAATCATTCTCAGCGCCAAAGCATCTTGGCCTTTTGCAAGAATCATAGGCAAAGGAGTCGTATCTTTATCATAATCAATCGCAATCGCAAAGTGTGTGGGGTTCGTAACCAAAACTTTCGCCTTTCTGGTGTTACCCAGTGTATTTTGTGAAATCATTTCTTGATGTAATTGTTTACGTTGGCCTTTAACTTGCGGATCGCCCTCACTTTCCTTGTATTCACGTTTCACTTCGTCTTTTGACATCATGTTTTGCTTAGTGAATTGGAATCGCTGAAAAACATAATCCGCCGCCGCAATAATACAAAAAACCGCCGCCGAGTGGATAAGCATATCCCCAATGGCAGACGCCAAAAGCGACAAAACAGAATAAATCGTCCCCGTAGGCAATCTAAAAAGCACAGGGAAAATTTCCTCAAAAATCGCATAGACCACATAGCCGATAACCAAAACTTTTAACACGTTTTTTAGCAGTTCTACCACGTTTTTCACCGAAAAAACGTTTTGAAACCACTTGGCAGGGCTTAAATTACTCAGCTTCGGCATGGCCGCTTCCATCGAAAAAAGCACGCCCACCTGCCCCAAGTTAGCCACCAATGAGGTTAAAATAACAATCCCCACAAAAGGCAAGCTTATACGAACAATGTAAACACATGTTGCCAAAAAAGCCACAGGAAGCGCTTCTTCAAAAGGCCTGTTCATAAGGTCGATGGGGATTTGCGTCATCACCACCAAATCTTCATAGAGCGAAGGCCCCGCAACCAACAGGTAGACAGCAACCACGATGGTCGTAAAGGCAGACGGCACATCTTGACTTTTGGCCACTTGCCCCTTTTGTCTGGCGTCCCGAAGACGCTTGGCCGAGGGCTGTTCTGTTTTTTCATCACTCATCGAAGCAACATCTCTTGTAAGGTTAGAATAAAACCATTCATTTCACGATAATATTGGGGCATCAATTCCAAAAGAATCAAATAATAAAAACACATTAGAAAGCTGGCAATACCACTTTTTATGGGCATGGCCAACACATACACATTCAACTGGGAGGCAAAGCGGTTAATCAAACCGAGCGAAATATCCGCAAGCAAGCACGCCACCGCAATGGGAGCCGACAACATCAGCATATTCAACATCAACCAACCAAGTTGAGAAGCAAAAAAAAGCGACAAATTCAAATCTATATTAATGGCAAAAAGCTTCGTCGGCGGAAACACCACATAAGTACTGTAAAGCAATGCCAAAAAAGATAAAAAACCGCCCGTCGCAAAAAACAAATAAGTGATGCTCTGAAAAAACAAAGCTCCCGTCGGACTGACTGATTCACCCGTGGAAATGTCCGCCCCCTCAGCCTGCGCCGCTCCCCTCTGGTTATCTATAAAAAAGCCCGCACCCTGCACCGCCCAAAAAAGCATAGAAGCAAGATAGCCTATCAAAAGCCCCAAAATAACTTCCTTTATCATTATCGACATAAAATGCAAGCTGATAACAATATTAAAGCTCTCCACAGGCGGCAAAGTAGATACAACAAAATTATGCAAAATCAAATAGACAGAAGTCACCATCACCATGCGCAATTGACCCGTGACAACAGCATTGCCAAAAAATGGCACCATCATCATAATGACAAACAAACGAGGCATACCAAGCAATATCGCCACCGCATGTCTATACAAGTCAAGTTCATGGATAAGATTTTCTATCATGGGAAACCTAGTTTTATTTTTTTGGGTTATTTTTTTGGGTTATTTTTTTGGGTTATTTTTTTGGGTTATTTTTTTGGGGGAAATGATTTCCCCCAAACCCCCTCATATGGCGTTCTTTCTCAAACTTCGTTTGAAAAAGAACGCCCCTGAGAGGCTTTAGTAAAAACTTAACCTCAAACAAATACGTAATACTTTCAATTCTCAAAACTTTTTAGGCTGAGTTTTTTAATTAATTTCGGATTAAGGAGTTTGACACAGTTCACAAATACAAAAAAACAATTTGAAAAGATAGCCTAAATATTAAAGTTTTTTTTGGAAAGGGGGAGGGTTTGGGAGGGGAAAACGCTTTTTTGTCCACA
>CAYJHY010000108.1:0-6446 GCA_964369875.1 uncultured Mailhella sp. | reverse complement strand
CTCAACGACCTCCCACCGGAACTTTAATTCTGGTTTTAGGGTTATTTATTGGGAGGGGGAAAACCTTTTTTGTGAACAAAAAAGCGTTTTCCCCCTCCCAAACCCTCCCCCTCTCCACAAAAAACTTTAACAAAAAAGGCTGTGTTATAAAACACAGCCTTTTTTGTGTTTAATTTATTATTGAGAGTTTTTTCTTATCTTCGTTTGCCTTATGAAAAATTTGAGTAATTAACAATAAAATTAAGTAAAAGTATTGCCTATTGTTGCAACCAAATTTTATAAATAAAAAGCCCAAAACTTTATATAAAAAACGGAACACGATTAACGCAACACTTAAAAAGCTTCACCCGAGTGAGGAACGCGCGAGAGGGAAGCCAGCTAAAGCACCTTATAAGCGAATAGGCAAGGAAAATCATTCCCGACAAGTTCGCCCTTAAGCTGACCGAAAGGGAAGCAAACGGCGAACGCTACAGGGTAAGGAAAGGGGAATTCTAAAGGGGAAAACCTAGGGACTTGTCCCTTGGTTTCCCCCTTTAGAAAATATAAATTTATGATTAAAAAAATAATGAAATTATAAAAAAAAAGGACTGCACTTTCGCACAGCCCAAATTTTTTCAGAGGTTACAAAGGAAACTCCTTAAAAAGGGGTTCACAAGGGCCCTCCCTTCTTACCAATTACAAACAGCTTCCGTATTTGTAAGGGTAAAGGTAGAAGCAGATCCCCACTCTTTGGTGAATTGATCGGCAGGAGTAAGGGTTTTACCGTCGTTATCAATGGTAAAGCGATAGGTGCCGTTTGATTCCAGAACAAGGTATTCTTTACCGTCTTTCTTCTCAACCGTATAACTTCTGCGTCCCATGGCTGCATAGGCTTTTCCGTCGTTACAGAGGGTGATACTATCTAAAAGGGATGCGCCGTCGTTATTGGCGTAGACGCCTGAAAGTTGAGCGTGTGCCGTTTGTGTCAAAGCCGTTAAAGACATAAGAATGAGACTAAGGGTAAGAATGTATTTTTTCAAAGAATGCTCCAATAATAGGAAATTATATGTTTTGAAGTAGGTGTTAAATAATTTTATGTTTATGTATATCTTGCAGAACATTTTGGGGGTTAAAATCTTTACCGAAGATAAAAGATGCGGCATTGATTCCCTTGTCCATGGGGATGCCATGGGCAAGAAAAGCTTTGACGTCTTCGTAGTCACTTTCTCGGTGACGACGGGTGATTTTGTTAAGCTTATAGGCAAACAAGTCCAGAACAGAAGCTACAGGAACTGCGTCAATGGTTACCGGTGTGCCGTTATACCCAAAACGCATATTGCCAAAAAAACAACATTCATCACCATTATCGTTTTTATAAATAAGCGCGTTGTCCTCATTTGTAAAGAGGGTATATTCTGACAAAAAAGGAAGACGCTCTCTGAGTTTTGCAGACATTTCCGAGGCGGTAAAACTCTTGTGAGTAAAGAAATCGAAATCAGAAGAAGTTCTGTTACCAAGATGAAAAGCAATGGCAGTACCACCAAATAGCACCATTTCTAAATCTGAGAGCTTAGAGAACAGTGACCATTTATCGTGATGTTCTTTGTTAATAACATCTTTATAATGATGCATAGCTTGCCTCCGTAAGATAAAAAAAAAGCGATGCTTTCGCATCGCCAAAATATGGTGGATGGTGAGAGGCTCGAACTCCCGGCCCTCGGTGTGTAAAACCGATGCTCCACCAACTGAGCTAACCATCCGTGAAGCTATGTATATGCTATGAAGCATATAGTTGTCAAGAAAAAAATTTGTTTTTTGTGTTTTTCTTTACATAAATTTTGTTTTATTACGAAATCAGAATTTTGGAACAAGTTCAAAATGCACTATGTTTGTAACTATATAAAGCTTTAAATAATAAAAAGCCCCTTTCGGGGCTCTTTATACTTAGGCGATACCTGTCTTATCCGATAAGGCTAAGTGCCATTTGTGGCAAGTTATTAGCTTGGCTGAGCATAGAGTTAGCAGCGTTACTAAGAACTTGGTTACGAACAAAGTTTGTCATTTCGGTTGCTACGTCGATGTCAGAAATACGAGATTCTGCAGACTGTAGGTTTTCGGACTGAACGGTCAAGTTCGTAATGGTGTTTTCCAAACGGTTTTGCAAAGCACCGAGGTGAGCACGAATGTTATCTTTTGATACGATAGCATCTGTCAAAGCTTCAAGGGCAATCTGAGCATTTTCTTGGGTAGAAATATTGTGCCCGGCATCGGCTGGGTTAGATTGGTTACCTACACCAAGAGCGGACGCAGTACTTGTTTGAATCTGAATGTAGTAGTAGTCTTCAGTACAATCGTTACCGGTACCAAAGTGAATTTTCATCTTACCGGTTGAGGTCAAGTCACTACCGTCGTGAGTGTCGCTTGACAAGTTACCGTCAAGAAGCTTAATACCGTTGAAGTCAGTTGCTTCAGCGATACGGGTAATCTCAGAAGCCATTTGTTGGTACTCACTGTCGATGATCAAACGTTGTGTGGAGTCATAAGTACCGGTAGCTGCTTGCTCAGCAAGTTCTTTCATACGAATAAGTTTTTCGTCGATAACTTGGAGAGCGCCGTCAGCGGTTTGGATAAGGGAAATAGCATCGTTTGCGTTACGAACACCTTGGTTCAATGATGCAACGTCAGCACGCATAAGTTCGCGAATTGCAAGGCCGGCTGCGTCGTCGGCAGCTGTATCAATACGGAGCCCTGAGGAGAGCTTACGAGTTGAATCTGCAAGGTTTGAGTAGTGAGTGCTAAGGTTTCTTGCCGCATTGGCCGCCATTGAGTTGTGATTGATTACGAGTGACATAGAAATTCCTCCATGAATTATGTCGTTTATATTACTTGTCGCATCCTTGCGACAATTGCCTTTGTTACTTAGCTTATCGTCACCCCCTGTTTTAACATTAGGGTTTTTTATTAAAAAAATATAAATTTTATAAAATCATAGTCTACCTCATTGAAATTACACTATTAAATGCTGGAGTAAAAATACATATTATTTCTGTTTGCCAAGTATGAAAAGTTTTTTTATACTTAAATTGTCTTTATTTTCTCTCAAAATATTCCCAAATTTTGAGACATTATACACAAAAAAACTTAGCAATATTCTGTAAAATATAATAAATGAGGTTCTTATGTATTGTCAGGTGGCTTTACTCAGTCCACCCTATAGCAATTTGACCTATGCTTTGCCTGAATATTTCCCAAGGGAAAACTGGGCAGAGGTTTGGCAAATTGGGTGTCGTGTGGCTATTCCGCTTGGCAATGGGGCTTTTCGTGTGGGCATTATCACAGCTATAAGCGATAATTTGCCGTCAAGTATTCCGCAAGGCACACAGGTGCGCCCTTTAGTTTGGCCCATGGAACGAAAAAGCATGCTTTCTGCAAGTTATTTGTCCATGTGTAAACAGCTTGGGCTTCGGCAGTTGTTGACCGAGGGGAGAATTTTGGGCAATGTCTTACCCCAAGGGCTTCGCACAACCAAAAATATTCGTATCAGACAGTTTCAGGAAAACGGTAAACCTGTTTTCTTCAAGCTCAGGGAGTTTGGGGCACTAAGCCTTGCGGAAAAAGAACGCTTAGCGATAGATTACCTTGAGCATAAGGTGGATGTTTTGGCGGTTGCGGAAAACACCGCTCTCTCCGAACGCCTTATATTGACGGTTGATCCGCCGTGGCCTTTGCCTTCAACAGCAAGTAAGCAAAGAGAAATTTTAGATTTACTCATGCATCAAGGGGATATTAGCAGACAAAAACTCAAACAAAGTGTAGTAAACGCCGAAGCCGCCTTAAAAACGCTTTTAGAAAAAGGCTTTGTAAAGATTCAAGCCTTTGAAGAAATGGATGAAGACGAGGTTTTGGGTGAGGAATATTTTTTACCTCCTCCCATGCCGGGGTTTGCGCTGAATGAGGATCAACAAAAAATCTTTGATGAACTCAGTCCTTCTCTTGTAAAGGATAGTAGCGAAGAAACAGCTAGTAATTCTGAAGATAGTGGAAAATCAGCAAAAAATGAAGCAAAGACGGCTCTTCTTTATGGCGTGACGGGCAGTGGAAAGACAGCCCTGTATTTGGAACTTGCCAAAACTTGTCTCAGTCAAGGCAAATCGGTGTTACTGCTCGCGCCCGAAGTGGCGATAGCTTTGAAATTGCGACAGGATGCCGCTCAAAGAAATATGTCTTCGGTCTTGTACCATGGATATCAAAATCCACGACAAAGGGAAAAAATATTTAAGCAAGCCTCTCAAAGCAAAGACGCGCAACTGGTGATAGGAACCCGTTCTGCCTTGTTTTTACCATTAAATACCATTGGTTTGATTATTTTGGATGAAGAGCATGACGATTCGTTTAAGCAGGACGAAGGGCTTCATTATCACGCCAAGGAAATTGCATGGTATCGCATGCAACAAAACGGCGGTCTTTTTGTGCTTGGCTCTGCAACTCCCGATATAAAATCTTTTTATGCTTCCGAACAAAAGGCCTATGCCCGTGTGGAGATGAAAAAACGAATAGGGGAGGCCATTTTGCCGGAAGTGCAACTGGTGGACATTAAAGAATGTAAACAAAGCCTTGCCCCCGAAAGTGTGATTGCTTTAAAAGACTGCTTGGCAAAAGGGGAGCAGGCGATCATTATGCTTAACCGTCGCGGTTATGCGCCTCTTTTGTATTGTCTTGACTGTAAGGCGGTGGCGCGTTGCCCGCATTGCGATATTGCTTTGAGTTATCATAAAAAAAGAGAGCAGATGCTTTGCCATTATTGCGGATTTACCAAACCGTTCCCCAGTCCTTGTGAGGGTTGTAAAGGTGTGAATTTCTTACCCCTTGGAGAGGGAACAGAACGCCTCGAAGAAGATATTTATAATATGTTAACCCATGAAGAAAAAGTTAAAACCAAAATATTACGAATGGATAGAGATAGCACCAGACGTGAAGGGCGAATGGAGGAAATTCTAAATGCCTTCGCCAAGCAAGAGGCGCAGATTTTGGTGGGAACGCAAATGCTATCCAAAGGGCATCACTTTCCCAATGTTACCCTTGCTTTGGTTATCGATGCGGATTTGGGGCTGAATTTTCCCGATTATCGAGCGGTGGAACGCACGTTTCAGCTTTTAACCCAGGCGGCAGGGCGTGCAGGCAGGGGAGAGAAAAAAGGGAAAGTGCTCATCCAAACTCGTGACATAAAACACTACTCATGGGATTTTGTGCGAAAAGGGGATTATGAGGCCTTTTATAAAAATGAAATTGCTATGCGCAAAAAATATCTGTATCCGCCATTCAGTCGCTTGGCGTTAATTAGGGCGTCTATGCCGAAAGACGGCGCAAAGGCCGTGATGATGTGGAAAGAATTCATTCAGAAAATGAAGCAACTGGTAACGGATATGAATGAAAACGGATTGCAAGTAAAAGGGCCAAGCCCTGCGCCCCTTAGTTTTATCAAGGGAAGACAACGCTATCACTGTATGATTAAAGGGCAAAATTGGAATACTATTCGACAAATTTACGCAAAATGCTTGCCCAGTGATGCGGAAATGAAAAAAGTTGACTTGCGTTTGCAGTTGGATATCGATCCGGTGAATATGTTGTAAAGGGAGGACCCTTGGGGGAACCCCTTTTTAAGGAGCTTCCTTTTTAACCTCTTAAGAATAAGAGTTGGACTGTGCGAAAGTACAGTCCTTTTATTTAATTTTATTGTTTTTATAATCAATTTCTAAGGGGAGAAAAACTATAGGGGGCAAGCCCCCTCATCTTTTTCTCCCCTTGCACCCCTCTTTTGTTTACCCCCTAACGTTCGCCGTTTGCTCACCTTCGGTTTCGCTTAAGGGCGAACTTGTCGAGAATGATTTTCCGTGCCTCTTCGCTTATAGGGTGCTTTTACTGGCTTCCCTCTCGCTCGTTCCTCACTCGGGTGAAGCTTTTTAAGTGTTGCGCTAATAGTTCTACGTTTTTTATTATGAAAGCTTTGGACTGTGCGAAAGTACAGTCCTTTTATTTAATTTTATTGTTTTTATAATCAATTTCTAAGGGGAGAAAAACTATAGGGGGCAAGCCCCCTCATCTTTTTCTCCCCTTGTACCCCTCTTTTGTTTACCCCCTAACGTTCACCGTTTGCTCACCTTCGGTTTCGCTTAAGGGCGAACTTGTCCGTTAGCGTTTTTCCATGTTCTTTAATTTATTTAGTGCTCAATCTATTCGCCTCTCGTTCGTTCCTCACTTCGGGGCTCACTTTAAGCTGTTATGTATTTATTCTTTCATTATAAATGCAAAGCTATTAGGGACTGCAATTCCAAAAGCTTTACCCGAGTGAGGAACGAACGAGAGGAAAGCAGATAACGCACAAAAGAAACTTCAAAGAATGAAAAGACATTCCCGACAAGTTCGCCCTTATGCGACGTAGGAGCAAACGGCGAACGCACGGGGTAAAC
>CAYJHY010000107.1:0-6554 GCA_964369875.1 uncultured Mailhella sp. | reverse complement strand
CAAGAACGTAAAAGTTTATAATTACGTTTCTTTTTTATTCGGCTTGGAGGCATAATGAATACTGATATTGCAAACACAATGGAAAAAATCACACTCAAAATGGAAAATGGCGAAAAGATGGAATTTGTAGGCCGTCTTTTTTCCGAAGCCTCTTGGTATGATGAAGATGAAGCCTCAATCACCATTCAAAAGCTTTATATTACAGATAAGCACGAACAAGTTTACTCAATTGTCTCCGGCGCCGAAGGCAAGAGAGAGCGTCGTGTTTACCGTATAGCTATCCATGCGGATGCTTGCACAGTTCACAGTGGTTCTATGGAAATGACCATGCCTTTTGACATGCTCATGCTTGCTGTGCGCTCTCTTTGCGACTTGAACGATGACGCAACACCGAGCCTTGAAACCGTTGAAGAAACACTGCGTGCTGCCAATAGCTGATTTTAGGCACAACTTCACAACAAAGATTAAGGTGGTTTGTATAAATCACCTTTTTTGCTATACGGTGCCATGTATAACCCATTTTATTTTATATAAGGAAAATTGATGTTAAATCCGGCTTTCAACCTTTTGCGTGAAGAAACGCTTTCCGAAGTCAATGGACGTGTCCGTCTTTTTGAACATAAAAAAACCAAAGCTCAAATTCTAAGTATTTGTAATGATGACGAAAACAAAAGTTTTGGCGTTACCTTCCGTACTCCTCCCAAAAATTCCACAGGCGTAGCACATATTTTAGAACACTCTGTTCTTTGCGGTTCTGAAAAATATCCCGTTAAAGAACCTTTTGTGGAGCTTTTAAAAAGCTCTTTGCAAACCTTCCTCAATGCTATGACCTTCCCCGATAAAACCACCTATCCCGTGGCCAGCACCAACTTGCAAGATTTCTACAACCTTATTGATGTCTATGTGGATGCGGTTTTCTATCCTCGTATTACCGAAAATACCTTGGCTCAAGAAGGTTGGCATATCCACGCCGAAAACACCGACATCGATACTTGGATCTATAAAGGTGTTGTATTCAACGAAATGAAAGGCGTTTACTCTTCCCCCGACTCCGTGCTTGCCGAACAAACCCAGCAAGCGGTTTTCCCCGACAATATTTATAATCTTGACTCAGGCGGCAACCCCGAAGAAATTCTTAATCTTTCCTTTGAGGAATTTAAAGAATTCCACGATAAATATTATCATCCTACCAATTCACGCTTTTTCTTCTGGGGCGATGATCCTGAAGAAGCACGTCTTGAAATTTTGGAAAAACTTCTTGCTCCTTTTGAGGCCATAGAGCTTAATTCTTCCGTTGCTTTGCAAAAACCTTTGGACTATGAGCGTAAAATCGAAAGCCTTTACGCCTTTGAAAGCGATGAAGAAGAAATAAACGGCAAAAATTCCCACGTCACCGTAAGCTGGCTTTTATGCGAAGGCAAAGAAGCGGAAGAAGTGATGATTTTGGAAATGCTCGAGCATATCCTTATCGGCCTTGCCGGCTCTCCTTTACGCAAAGCCCTTATGGATTCAGGTCTTGGCGAAGACGTGACAGGCGTTGGGCTTGAAACAGATTTACGTCAAACCTATTTCTCCATCGGTTTACGCTCCATTGCCGCAACCGACGGCGATAAAACCGAGCTTCTGGTTATGGATACCTTGGCAGGTCTCTACGAAGACGGTCTTGAGCAAAAAATCATCGACAGCGCCATTTCCGCCATGGAATTTTCCTTGCGTGAAAACAACACTGGCACCATTCCCCGTGGTCTTTCTGCCATGATCCAAAGTCTCAGCACTTGGCTTTATGATGAAGATCCTTTGCTTCCTCTTGCTTGGGAAAAACCCCTTGCGTCTATCAAAGCACGCCTTGCAACAGGGGAAAAACTCTTTGAAAACGCCATTAAAAAATATTTCCTTGATAATATGCACAGGGTTTGCCTTGTACTCCATCCCGACGAGAGCTTAGCCGAAGCGCTTGAAGAAAAAGAAAAAAATCGTCTTTTGAACAGCGTGAAAGATCTCAGCGAAGCGGAAAAACTCGAAGTTGTTAAACTTGCCGAAGCTTTGGAAGAAGCCCAAGAAAGAGAAGACAGCCCCGAAGCCCTCGCCACCATCCCAACCTTGAGCCTTGAAGATATTCCTGTCACAGGAAAACTCAATCCCCTTGAAGTTGCAGAAAGCGGTGAGCCTACTGTTTTGCATCACGAAATCGACACCACAGGCATTTTATACACCAGAATTCTTCTTCCTATCACCAATCTTTCCAAGGAAGAATTGCCCCTTCTTTCCCTCTATTGCCGTGCTCTTACAGAAATGGGCACCACAGAGCGTGATTTTGTGGACTTGGGTCTTGAAATTTCTGCCCAAACAGGCGGACTTGACGTTTCAGGCAGTGTACACACCAAAGTAGATGCGGATGAGCCCTACTTGTATCTTAAAGTTTTCGGTAAAGCCGTAGAGGAAAAAATCCCTGCCCTTGCAAACCTTATGCAAGAAATTTTGTGCAAGCCAAATTTCCAAAACAAAGAACGCTTTATGCAAATGGTTTGGGAAGAAAAAGCACGCTATGAGCAAGGCATTGTTCCCGCAGGTCATAACTTGCTTGCCTCCTATCTTGGCGGAATGTTCAGCAAATCAGGACATCTCAGCGAAATTATGGGCGGTGTTCCCTACTGGAACTTTATCCGTAAATTTGCCCAAAACATCGAAGAAGATTTTGAAAAGTGCAAACAAGCCCTTGAAAATTTACATCAAAAAGTTATTTGCGCTCAAAATGCCGTTATCAGCTTAACAGGCACTGCACCACTTTTGCAAAAGGGTCAAATTTTCAAAGATTTGGTGCAAGCACTCCCCACAAAACAAGGACAAGATGTAAACTATGATTACGCCTTTGCCCCAAAAGCCGCCGGTCTTATTGTACCGGCTCAAGTAAACTATGTGGGACTTGCAGGAAATCTCAAAGAAACAGGCTACGCTTTCCACGGTTCTTCCCATGTTATCACTCGTTTCTTGCGCATGGGCTATCTTTGGGACAGAGTGCGCGTACAAGGTGGTGCCTATGGTTGTTTTGTGCGTTACGCCCGTAACAGCGGAAACTTCCTCTTTGCTTCCTATCGTGACCCCAACGTGGAACGCACCATCAAAGTTTACAGCAAGGCCGCAGAATACCTCGGAAACCTCAATCTTACCCAAGCGGAACTCACAAAATCCATTGTGGGCGCCATGGGGGATGTGGATTCCTACCGTCTGCCCTCTGCCAAAGGTAACGCCGCACTTTGGGAATACATTTCAGGCTATACCCCCGAAATGCAAGCGAAAAATCGTGAAGAAGTTCTCGGCACTACCCTCGCAGATTTCCACAACTTCGCGCCTTACTTACAAAAACTCATCGATAACGCAACCCCTGCCGCCCTCGGTGGTCCTGCCGTTACCGAATACGGTCAAAGCAACAACTGGGAATTGATTAAATTGTTATAGTTTGATTTGCTGTTTCTTGGGAGAGGGAAAACCTTTTTTGATATAATAGATTAGCTTTTATTCATCTAAAACTATCGCAAAAGCAACGTCATTCTGAGGAGAGATGGAACATCACGACGTGAGAATCCATATCACCGTTAACTCAAATGAAAGGAAGGATGGAACATCCTGACGTAAAAAGATAAAATAAACAATTGTTACGGTAGGTTGTACCAACCTCCCTAATAAGGTGCTAATGGTGATGTGGATTCTCACGTCGGGGCTTCTCCCCTCCTCAGAATGACGCTTTTGCGTGAATATAAGCCATATTTTAGCTCAAATACGGGAAGCCTATAAGGATTGTTTAATAATACGGAAGCACACCCTGATATATAAACCTAAATCCCCAAATCGCTGAGGTGAAAAACGAAGTTTTTCATTTCAGCGTATTGAGGGGGGTTGGGGGAAATCATTTCCCTCAAAAAAACAAACCCCAAAAAAACAAACCCCAAAAAATAAAAATAAAACAAAAAAGAACTATATAAACGAGGATAAGAATGAGTACAATGAAGAAATATTGTGAAGAGGAAGCAGGCAAAACCCACGTTTTGCAGGGTAATATTGCTTTTGCTTCGGGCTGTGTTCGTGCGGGTATTCACTGTGTTGAGGGTTACCCCGGCACTCCGAGTACCGAAGTCATCGACAAGGGACTTTCTCAAGTTCAGGATATGATTAAAGTAGGCTGGTCTGTAAACGAAGCTGTGGCTGCGGGTATGGGCGTCGGCGCAACGTATGCGGGCGCGGACTGTGTTGTTACTATGAAAATTCCGGGGCTTTTCCAAGCTGCCGACGTTTTCACCAGTGTATCAAGTTATACGGCACCCCGTGGCGCTTTGGTTTTTTATATTGCCAGTGACTTTGTGCCTAACTCCACCCAACACTTGGTTGATCCTCGTTACCTTTTTAAAAGCTGTTTCGTGCCTGTTTTCGAACCAAGAAATCACCAAGAAATGCACGACAGTCCACGCATTGCCGCCGACATTGCCCGTGAATTGAATAGCCCTGTGGTTATCCATGCCAGCGGTCTTTTGTGCCACAGTGAAGGCCTTATCCGCCTTGCGCCTAAGCAAGTTCGTGAAAAAGCAGAAGTTGCTCCTTTGCGTGAATTGAACTCCTTGCCTGTGAAGGCTCGTATGTCTTACGACCAAATGATGGAAAATCGCCTTCCTGCCATGAAAGAATTGGTAGAAAAAAGCCCTCTTAATGAAGAGTTTAAAGGCGCAGGCAAAAAAGGCGTCATCACTTACGGCTCAGGCGTGATGTTTGCGTGTGATTACAAGGAAAAAATCGAGAACGATCTTGATATTCTTTCCCTTGCTTTCACCAATCCTTTGCCTATCGAACGCATTCGTGCCTTTGCCGAGCCTATTTTGGCGGCGGGCGGAACCGTGTATGTGCTTGAAGACGGCTACCGCTTTGTGGAAGAATCCTGTCTTGCGGCGGGAATCAAAGTTACAGGTAAACCCTACGACACCAAAGTCACCGAATGGACTGCGGGACAAGTGGCAAAATATCTTTCCGAAGGCCTTGTGGAAATGCCCGCAAAACCAAGTGTTAACGCTATGCCTCGTCCTCCAATGATCTGTTCGGGCTGTCCTTACCGTCTTACAGGGGAAATCCTTTCCCGTATGCGTAAGGCAGGAAAACTCGAAACTATTTTTGGTGACATCGGTTGTAATACCTTGCTTTACTTTATGAATTCCCTTGACACAGGCCTTGCCATGGGCGCCAGTGAAAGCATCCGTGCAGGTTATGTGAACGTGCTTCCCGAAAAGGCTAACCGCTGTATCAGCCTCCTAGGTGACGGCACCGAATGTCATAGCGGTATGGACGCCACCAGAAGCAGTATTTACAGAAAAGTTCCCGGCTTGAAAATTGTACTCGATAACGAATGGATCGCCATGACAGGCGGTCAACCGGGTGCTTCTTCCCCTGTAAACCTTGCAGGAAATGCTTCTCCCTTTAATTTGGTAGACGCTCTAAAAGGCGAAGGCGCGCAAGTATTGACCGCAAACGCTTATAACTTGAACGAACTCAAAGAAAAAATCGCCGAAGGCCTCGCCCTTGCAGGGGATACTGAAACTTTGGTTGTTTTGGTTATTCATGGCGTTTGTATCCGTAAAGTTCCTGTTTCCGCTAAGAAACCTCGCCCTGTGCTTAACAAAGAAGAATGTATTTCTTGCGGTAAATGTTGCATTTGCCCGGGTATCGAGCTTGACGAAAATAAAAACCCTGTGTGGAATAACCTTTGTACTTCTTGCGCTTCAGGCGATGCCGCTTGTATGCAAATGTGCCCTAAAAACGCCATCAGCGTTCCCAGTGAAGAAAGCAAACAAAAAAGCGAAAAAGTGGCGCTTCCCGAAGCACCCACCGAGCTTAATGTTCAGCCTGTGGACAGCGCAGTTCGTCCGAAAAACCTCAGCCTTGCCATTCGTGGTGTTGGCGGACAAGGTAACCTCTTCTTCGGTAAAGTGCTTGCACAAATGGCTTTCTTGGCAGGTTATGAAGACCAAAACATCCTTAAGGGCGAAACCCACGGTATGGCTCAAATGGGTGGCCCCGTAATCAGTACCTTCAGTTGCGGTTCTGTGCATTGCCCCGATATTGCTCCACAAAGTGCCGATTGCCTTATCGCAATGGAAATGAGCGAAATTTTACGCCCCGGCTTCCTTAATTTGCTCAGCCCTCAAGGCACTATTATTTTGGCCGATACCAAAATCTTGCCCCAAGGCTTGAAAATGGAACAATATCCAGCGGAAGCAGATATCGATAATTTGCTCAGCCAACACAAGGTTATTAAAATCAACGTGCTTGACACCGCCATTAAACTTGGCGACCCCATGGGGCGTTGCGCAAACGTGGTAATGCTCGGACTTCTAAGCACCTTGCCTACCTTTAATCAAATTCCTGAAAATGTATGGCTTGAAGCCGTGAAAAAGGTAACGCCTAAACAAGATCAATGGAACTTGAACTATGCGGCCTTTATGGAAGGGAAGAAATTAGGTTAAGGGAGGGCCCTTGGGAACCCCTTTTTAAGGAGTTTCCTTTTTAACCGCTTT
>CAYJHY010000106.1:0-6557 GCA_964369875.1 uncultured Mailhella sp. | reverse complement strand
CCCTCCCCCTTTCCTCAAAAAACTTTAATAATGGGACAGTAAATTTTATAAAAGTACATTTTTATTATACCATATTTATAGATTTAATGAGAATTGGAATGACGTGCTATCAATCACCATGCGCCTTATTTTTGTCTTTCAAATCTAAAGATAACGCAATTAGTTGAATAATATCAAACTCATCTAAAACATAACGGATTTATCATGAGTAAAGCTCTGTCTGTCGTTCTTTGTGTCGCCCTTACCGTCGTAACCGGCTGTGCGAACCCAAGAAGCGACTCAAGTCGTCAGGACACACAGGAGGAGGTTGTCCCTAGACAAGATGGTGTAGAGGCAGCCAAAGCAATTGCTCTATGGCTGAATAATAACCCGGAGCTAAAACCACAGTTACTCCCATTTCCTTTTCCTCCCCACCCTGCTATGAACTTTGCTGATTTTAATCTGCGTAAATCGGTTCACATAGCCGATTGCAGGGAACATTACGCTACCCGTGAAGACTGGTTGGAAGCATGCATTTTCCATAGCCAAGAAATCAACCTTGACTTGACAAAATGTGAGTCTAAAATCAAAAGAATAATTGCCACAACTCACAAAAAAACCACCGAACTTGTCGCCGCGTATAAAAGACACGAGTTGGACAATCATGCCTTGGAAAAGGAAATCAAGAATATTGAAGCTCAACAAAAAAGGAATGAAAAAGTTATTACTTTATTACAAGAAGAAATTTCCAAACTAAAAACTGTGATTGCTGACGCACGAGAACACAATAATTTCCGTGAAGCGGATATTCTCGAACACGAAATCGCACGAATGGAACCCCACATCGCTCCAATGCGTGATGCGATAAACAAACTGGCTTCCATGTCCCGCCGATTATCTATCTAACAGCGATGCTTGACTAAATTTTGGAAAACAGTATTTTGGATTAAAATAAGTTTTCCTGCTTGGCACACTACCCGTGTAAAAAACTTTGTAAAACCTTAGCTAAAAGGACAATTTTATGTCACACAAACTACTCGTTTCCCTCGGTCTTTCCCTTGTTATGGCCTCAGGTTGTACAGCCCTGAGTGAAGATCCGAGCGAGGGTGGGTTATTTTCCTACAGCCCCCAAAAATATGAAGAAAGAGCTGCCGATCGTGAAGCCCGCTTAGCCGCCATTGAAGAACAGCAAAAACTTGAAGCCTCACAAAGCAAAGAACTTGAGCTCACAAAGCAACAAAAATCAGCTAAATTGGGTGCACAACAAAAAAGATTGAACAGCTTGAACTCTCAAGTCAATACCTTGAAAAAGGAATTGGATGGCGCTAAATTGGCAGATTCAAGCAAACAAGCAGAACTCGATCAATTAAAAGCCCGTTTGCAAAAAGTTCAAGGCGAAATGAATACAGCCACAAAATCCGATAACATAGAGGCAAGAGAACAACATCTTGCAAAACTACGCAGAGACTACGAAAGCTTGCAAAAAGATATGGATGCTCTCTTGCTCTATTAAACCACATTATTTTTTGAGGTGAAAGCGTCGAAAGCTTTCGCCTCAACACATATAATTTACCAAAAAGAATACTATGAAATTAAAAGTATTAACCTCTCTACTGAGTTGTATTTTTGTTTTTGGCCAACAAAATCCTGTTTTCGCCAACAACTATTCCTCTACTTTACCAAACAAAATACTGGAACTCGTCCAAGAAAAAGCTTTTGTTCTTCCCGACAATTCACAAATCCTAACCTTCCGAGAAAAAGAGAATCCCACAAAGTATGACATCCAAGCATTTTTGAACAGCTTCGATCAATACGCAACTTGGACGGATTCCCACGAAAGACAATCAAACTTACAAATAAGCCAGTTTTTAGTGGGCGGAATTGGCATGGATATAGTAAAAAACAAAGACAATACCCTTGTTTGTATTCCTTACCCAAACAGCCCTGCTTTTAAGGCAGGCATCAAAGAACACGACGTTTTACTGGCGGTGGACGGGCTTACGGTCACCAACGCCAGTCTTGACGATATAAGCGTTCTGGTACGTGGTGATGAAAACACAAAAGTCAGCATAAAAATTCAGCGAGGAGAAGAAATTCTCGATTTTAATATTTTGCGTGCCGGCATAAACCCTATCGATGTGGAATTTATCCAAGAAGATGGCTTTGCCCGTATCCGCATCTGGCAATTTATGCCAAAAACTTCGGAAAATTTCCGAAAAGCCTTGGAAAAAGTAGGGAATCAAATTCTTGTAATTGATTTGCGATCCAACACCGGAGGAAATCTATTGACGGCCACGGCCTGTATCGCAGAATTTCTCTCTGCAGGAAATATTATCAGTCAAAACGAGACTCGAGACGGTTTTAAAAATACGCTCAAAAACACTAAAAGCGCCAAGGACGGAAAGTACAACGGGCTACACCCTATCATTCTTTGGCAAGACGACCTTACCGCCAGTTCTGCCGAAGTTTTTATCGCCGCCTTGATGGATAACCACAGAGCTGTAAGCTTTGGTTTCACCACTTTTGGTAAATCTCATGCGCAAAGCCTTTTTCCCGTTGACAAACATGTTCTTGCTTTAACAACGGAACTTCTTATGAGCCCCGACGGGCTTAACTGGTCTCAGGTTGGGATTAAGCCACAACTGCCCTTGCAAGAAAATACCTTGAAAAATTATCTATGGGAAACGAAATCTTATCTTGCGGCTTTAGGCTATGATATTAACGTACCAACAAAAGAAGAACCTTCCGTTGAAATTCCTCCTTTAGAAGTTACCCCCATAGAACCTTCCCCCTTAGAAATTACAAAAGAAGAAGACAATAAAAGCCATGCTCAAAAAGCGATTGAAAGCTTACAGCAAGATACCCAAAAAGAACTCAGCCAGCAAGACATACCCTCCTCTCTTGACACAGAGAAGCGAAAAGAAGAGCTTATCCAAACAATTAAAAATCTCCCTGAAGCAAAAACCGAAAGTGAAAAATCCTCTGTAGGCAATACCCTGCTTCAAGACTAAAAGCTTTTCCCCCTCCCAAGAATACGCAAACCAGAATGAGGCGAAAGAAAAATGCTCTAAATAAAAAACTCATTGCACAAAACTTGACAAATGGATTTATAACAGGCTAAAAAAATAAATAAAATCTTTTAGAAAGAACGTTGTAACCTTTTAGCCAAAGGAAAATCTATGGACCTCTCCAAAAAACTTCAACTTTGTCTTTTAACTATTTCACTTTTTTTCACAACAGGTTTCTTCGGGGGTGAAGACCCGGAAGATGCGGTGGAAGAAATTATTCAAGCCTTAGAAGATAACAACGCCACTCTCTTTAACACACGTATCCCCAAACCCTATTGGGAGGCCATTGTCACTTTAGCACAGTCAAGAGATGTAGACAGAAACAATCCCTTTTTTCGTGATATGAACAAGGATAGAAGTTTTGAGCGTGCCATGATGAACGCTATGCGCTCAAGAAGACCTCAGTCCGAAGCAGAAGAAAAGGAATTTTTCTATCCTATTATGCAAGAATATATGGGTAAAAAAGTCGCTTCCGGAGAGCTTGCCAACCTATCCCGCAGTGCCTCCCTCGGCATTTTACCTTTTGCGCCCGAGTTTTTGGAAGCCCTCGAATATGGTGACGAAGGCAGCGCAGAACTTGCAGGCATTGTTCCTGCCGAGTTTACCTTGCAAAACGGCCAAAAATCCTCCCTTGCCTTTGTAGAAATTGACGACAAGTGGTTTTTGCTCGGCCAAGGCGGTAATAAGAAAGCCGCTATGGACATGGCGGCCAAACATAAAGCCTATGTCGTGAAGGAACTCCAAAATATTGCCGAACGCAAAAAAGCAAGCGAACAGCATGATGAGGAAATACTTCCCCAATTAAAAGAAATGGAAAAATTTATTGCCGATAAAGACTTTACAGAAGCGGCAAAACTACTTTTAAAAATCACAAATATACAGTACTTTGCCGGGGACAGTTTACGTTATACCAACGCGGATAAAAACAGTACTCTTGAGAGCGAAGCTTTCTGGCAAAAAATCCAAAATACCATGTTTGATAATGCAAGCGTTATTTCTTCTATGCGCAGTGATATAAAAGGCACCGCCAAGACGGTCGAAGCACAGCATCAAACTCTCGTTAATAAAGACGCTGTTTACCTTGATTTGGGAGAAATTCTTTGGCAAGAAGATGATATTGCTTTAGTAAGATCCCTCAGCTTTGCCAAAGATGATGCCAAGGAGAGCTTCACTGAAGAAGAAAAACGTATTTTACGTGAGAAATGGCTCAATTTTGAAGCATTACCCGAGCATTTAGAAATCTTGGTTATTTTAAAATTAAAAGATGGAATTTGGCAGAATGAAGCCAGTATTACCTTTGAGGTCGATTACAGCAAAACAAGTGATTATAACAGCTATCCCGTCAAAAATATCGGTTCCGTGGACAAATTCACTGTAGAAGAGTTTATGTTGGCCTACGCCAAACGTTACCATGACATGGATGCCAAAGTTCAAGAACATCTAGCCAAACAAGAAACGTGGAAAAAAAGCCTTCTGGCCGATATCAATAGCCTAAATGAGGCGTCCCGTAAAGGCGACGTGGATATTCTTGTCCGCCATCTTGATATGCTTATGATAGATTGCGACAGAGGAAATATAGTTACAGACACCCAGAAGTATGTAAAACAGAAAAAAGAACTTGCAAGTGCTTTGGAAGCAATGAAGAACACTCCACAAGACGGGTATGCCTTAGACATTGAAAACATAGAAATTCTTCGAATCACCGAAAATTCTGCAACTGTCAAAGAAGCCAAATTCGGATATCTTTATGCTACCCGTAAGGATTTGAATTCCCCTTGGAAAGTTGTTCGTCAGGGCTCTACGGAAAAAGAGCTGGAACGCCCCGCTAATTGGGAAGAAGATTTTGCAAAAAGAGTGAAACTTATCGAAGAACAACAAGCCGCCGAAGATAAGATTAAACAAGAAATAAAAGACACTCTCAGTATAATAAATCAAGCGGTAAAAGATAAAGACTATGCCACAGCCTCTAAGCATAGCAACATGTTTACGCTTCTTTTTGACAATGGCGACCTTGAAAGCCTTGCCAAAAATATTGCAGAGAATAAGGCTCGTGCCGAAGAGATGTTTCTTGAAAATCCCCCCTCGTTGACAGACTTGGAAAAGCTCTCTTTTTCCACCATCAACGAACTTAGTGTATTAGTTTTATATGACGGTTTTTACAGCGTTGCAGAACGAGCCGACGTCAATTCTCCATGGGTATTTATGCGTATCGGCAAAATTTCTCTTGATTTGCTCAGAGACCCCGACTGGATGGAAAAAGTCAATAAAAGAGTGGCTGAAATTGAAGAAGCCATGGCCAAAGAAGCCAAAAGAAAGGCTGAAATTATTGAGGCCGCCCGTCCACAAATTGAAAACAGTCTTGCCCAAATTGCCAAAGCGATAAACGATAAAAATTTAGACGAACTTCAAAAATATGTGAATTTTTATTCTCTTACTTTTCCCATAGACGAAAAAAGAAGCGTTCTTATCAAGGAAGTCGTAACGAAAATTTCCCCCGATTTCAAATTAAAAAGAGCGGTTTCTGATGTTTTTCAAGGTTCATTACCCCTTGAAAAATTAGATACTGTCCGCCCTTTCCTCGATATTTTATGGAATAAAGAAGCATGGGAAAAAGCACAAATTGAAACGTTTCAAGACAAAGATAATGTCTTTATCCTTACCTTGACACACTCAGTCGACAAAGACACCGAGCAAACCCCGCTTTATGCGCTCCTCGCTCAAACTCCGGATAAAAGCTATCAACTTATCGCCTTGGAAAAAGATAAATCATTTTTGCTTATCTCAGGAAGTAACGCCCTCAATATTTGGAACGAGCTTTTCAGAACATATACTCCCACCGAAGCCAAAGCAGAGCTGATAAAACTGGCCCATCTTTTAAAAGATAAAAACGGCACGGAAGCCTTAGCGTTCTTCAATTTTGATGATATCTACTTTTGGGAACTCAACAACAATCATAAAAACCTCAATGAACAAGCCTATGTCAACCTTTTCCCCGAACATAGTCAAAGTAATTTAGAAAATGAAAACTCCCTTGCCTCAAAAACACTCAATGAAATCAACACAAGTGGGACTGCCTTTGGACTAGGCGCAAATGATCTTGCAGACACAGTCTATATTCCCAGTGATAAAACCGCCTTTGGCCTTATCACCCTTCAGGGTTTGTTTTCCGTTATCAACGACGGGAAAGGCTGGATTATTCGTCAGGTTTCTAAAGATGTAACAGATAAGAGAAGGCAAGAGTCTTATGCAAAACAAATCGCTCACCAATTCAAAAATCGTCAAGAGCGTGTCCTAAGAGAGCAAAATAAAATGGAAAAGGTTTTTGCTTCAAGAACCTTGGCTAAAACCATGCTTGATTTTGTTAAAATCGAAAACGCACAGTTCACTATCACCCAAGATCGTAGCAGAATAGCCCTTATTTCCTCATTTACGGCAAGAAATACCTTTTCTGCACCCATTAAAATTTCTCAATTTTGCTACTATTTTCAAGATAAAAATGGGGTAAATTGG
>CAYJHY010000105.1:0-6559 GCA_964369875.1 uncultured Mailhella sp. | reverse complement strand
CAAAAAAAAAGACCCTTATAAAAAGGGTCTTTTTTCAAAGCTTATGCTTAGAAGTAATTATTTTACTTCTACAGTAGCGCCTGCTTCAGTAAGTTGTTTCTTAGCGTCTTCAGCTTCGTCTTTAGAAACAGCTTCTTTCAAAGTAGAAGGAGTGGTGTCTACTTTATCTTTAGCTTCTTTGAGGCCAAGACCTGTAAGAGCACGAACTACTTTGATAACGCCGATTTTGTTAGCGCCGGCATCTTTCAAGATAACGTCGAATTCGGTTTTTTCTTCTTCAGCAGCAGCTGCACCGGCAGCTGGAGCCATAACCATAGCAGCAGCAGGAGCTGCAGCAGAAACACCAAATTTTTCTTCGAGTTCTTTGATGAATTCAGAAAGCTCGAGAACGGTCATATTAGCGATAAATTCGACTACTTGTTCTTTAGTAACAGACATTGGATTTCTCCTTAAAAATATTAATTAAAACTTTGGCATAAAAATGCGGGACTAGGCGGCCTTCTTTGACTCCAAATCTTTGAGAGCATAAAGAAGAGGACGGACCATGTTTGCCATAAGAGACACAAAATTTGTGGGTACGGCATTCATGGTGGCCAAAGTGTGAGCAAGCAATTGATCCCTTGATGGGAGCTTTGCAAGTGCGTCAACACCTTCAGCGGTAAGAGGCTTACCGTCGAGGCTACCGTGACGAACTTTTAGGAGCTTGCTTTCTTTGACGAAGTCACTGACCGCTTTGGCGATAGCCACAGGATCGTTGAATCCAAGAGCGATAGCACAGTTTTCTTTGAAATCACCGGCAATGGGTGCATGTGCTGTGTCGGCTAAAGCGATACGTGCAAGAGTATTTTTGACGACATAATATTCGCCACCGGCTTCACGGATTTTAACTCTTAAACGGGTCAGCTCTTCCACCGACATACCCTTGAAATCAGTTACTACAACGATATTGGCTTCGGCCACACGAGTGCGGATTTGCTCAATAATTGTAGCTTTTTCTGACTTATTCACGCGAATCTCCTCACGTTTTGGGTGTTAGTCTAATGAAATTGCCGAGCCAAAGTAATTGTCTAAGTAGGATTTATTGGAACCTACCGTCTTCGACTCGTTTATTTCTATCCACAGTTGTATATCACTAAAGTCTAAAACAAAAAGAAATGCCCTCAAATAAGGGCATATCTTTTTAGAAAATTAGCCTTCGATGAATTTTCTGATTTGAGTGGTATCAACTTTGAAACCAGGACCCATGGTAGTGGACACAGCCATCTTTACCATGTATTGACCTTTAGCAGAGCTAGGTTTCAAGCGTTGTACCGCATCAAGTACGGCTTTCAAGTTATCTTGGATTTTTTCAGCACCGAAAGATACTTTACCAAGAGGAGCATGAAGCACACCGGCTTTGTCAACTTTGAAGTCTACTTTACCGGCTTTAAGTTCTTCAACAGCTTTAGCAACATCAAATGTTACTGTACCTGTTTTAGCGTTAGGCATAAGACCGCGGGGTCCGAGTTGTCTACCAACTTGGCCAACAAGAGCCATAACGTCTGGAGTAGCAACAGCGGCATCAAAATCCATAGTACCGGATTTGATAATTTCCACTAAGTCTTCAGCACCAACGATGTCAGCGCCTGCAGCCTTTGCTTCAGCTTGTTTGTCACCTTTACAAAAAACAGCAACACGTACTGTTTTTCCAAGGCCGTGAGGTAAAGAAACCGCACCACGAACCATTTGGTCGGAGTATTTAGGATCAACACCGAGGCCTAAAGCCACGTCAACGGTTTCATCAAATTTAGCGAAAGAAGCTGCAATTGATTTTTGAACTGCTTCTTCTACGGAGTTGAGGAGAGAAAGATCTACACCTTCAACTGATTTACGATATTTTTTGCCATGCCTGGGCATAATATTTCCCTTTCTTTGCGCAATTGTCTTGAATCTCCTACCGCAAAATCGGTAGTACTGGCGAGTCCAACGAATACACGCGAAAAATCACGCTCAATCGATTGGTTAGCTGCCCTCATTAACCTTTTATAACAAGCCCCATGCTACGTGCGGTGCCTTCAATGTTACGGCAAGCACCTTCAAGGTCTTTGCAGTTTAGGTCAGGCATCTTAAGTTTTGCAATTTCTTCTACTTGAGCTTTGGTTACAGAGCCAACCTTAGTACGGTTAGGTTCACCGGAACCCTTAGCTACACTTGCTGCCTTCATAAGAAGAACCGGTGCAGGAGGAGTTTTGGTGATAAACGTAAAGGAACGATCTGCATAAACGGTGATAACAACAGGAATAATCATTCCTTTTTGATCTTGTGTACGGGCATTAAATTCTTTACAGAAGCCCATAATATTTACACCGTGTTGACCCAAAGCAGGACCAACCGGTGGAGATGGATTTGCTGCACCTGCTGGAATTTGCAACTTAATTTTGCCTACTTCTTTCTTGGCCATGATTTTTTCCTTATATATAAGCCCATATTAGTTGGGCTATCAAGGCTTTTACCCTTTTGTTACTTGAACGAAGTCAAGTTCAACAGGAGTTTGTCGCCCAAAAATAGATACAGATACACGAAGTTTTCCCTTATCGTGGTTTACATCTTCAACAATACCGTTAAAGCCACCAAAAGGCCCGTCTACAACACGGACTTCATCACCAACATCAATTTTGACTTTGGGACCCGGATTGTCTTGACCAGCTCTGACGAGCTCCAAGATGCGTCGAACATCATCACTTGCCATAGGCGCAGGACGATTTTTTCCGCCAACAAAACCGGTAACTTTTGGGATGGATTGTACGAGATGCCATGATTCATCAGTCATAGTCATTTGAACCATGAGATAACCAGGGAATAATTTACGAGTTGAAGTTCTTTTTTGACCGTCTTTTCCAGGTTCCAACACCTTTTCGGTTGGTAATAAAACCTGATGAATTTGGCCTTTATCCTGAAGAGTTCTCTTCAGTTCATTGATTTGCTTTTCAACTCGCATTTCAAAACCGGAATATGTATGAAGCATATACCAGTTATGAAATTCGTTGGCGTGAGAATCGGCTTGGTCTTCGTTATTTGAATCCACTGTTACAGCAGATTCAATTTCTTCATTTGCAAGCTCTACAATATTCTCGGAATACTCTTTTTCCACGCCTGTAAATTCGGCATTTTCATCAATGCCGAAAGTTTCTTTATCTTCCATTATATTTTCCTTTGTAGGTAAATAGTTCAAACGAACTATGACAAAATAAGGCGAATTGTGCTAGAAAGCAGAAAATCCACCACACCTAAAAGGATAGCCATGACGGTAATAAACCCGAGAACAACATAACTTGTTGTACGAGTTTCTTTCATTGTTGGCCAACTAACTTTGCGAAGTTCCAAGCGAGAATGTGTAAGATACTCTTTGAAGCTTTGCAAACGTTCCCCAAAACTAGGCTTAGAAGCTTTTTGACGTTTTGCTGCGGGATTCTTTGCTGCTTTTTCTACAGTCTTATCTGTGCTTGCTTCAATTTTTTCTTGATTCTTACTCATATTAGCCCCAGTGAATATAATAAAAATGGCAGGCCAGGAGGGATTCGAACCCCCAGCATCCGGTTTTGGAGACCGGCGCTCTACCGTTAGAGCTACTGGCCTGCTCTATAGAAACTACTTCGTTTCGCGATGAAGAGTGTGTTTCTTGTCCCAAGGACAATATTTCTTCAATTCAACACGAGAAGTAGTGTTCTTCTTATTTTTTACCGTCGCGTAATTACGTCGCTTACACTCAGTGCAAGCCAGTAAAATATTAACGCGCATGTATTACTCCAAGATTTCGGTAACAACACCAGAACCAACAGTACGTCCACCTTCACGGATAGCGAAGCGAAGACCTTGGTCCATAGCAATTGGGTTGATAAGTTCTACGATAAAGGTAGCGTTATCACCAGGCATAACCATTTCAACACCCTCTTCGAGGTTGATGATACCGGTAATGTCGGTTGTACGGAAGTAGAACTGAGGACGATAGCCGGAGAAGAATGGAGTATGACGGCCACCTTCGTCTTTAGAAAGAACGTAAACTTCGGCTTTGAACTTTTTGTGAGGAGTGATTGACTTAGGAGCAGCAAGAACTTGGCCACGTTCAACTTCTTCACGCTTTACGCCACGAAGAAGAACACCAACGTTATCGCCAGCTTCACCTTGGTCAAGAAGCTTACGGAACATTTCAACACCGGTACAAGTAGTAGTAACAGTGTCTTTGATACCTACGATTTCTACAGACTCACCAACTTTCACGATACCTTTTTCAACACGACCGGTTACAACAGTACCACGGCCAGAGATTGAGAAAACGTCTTCGATAGGCATAAGGAAAGGTTTGTCGATTTCACGAATTGGATCAGGGATATAGCTGTCACAAGCGTCGAGAAGTTCACGAACTGGTTTAGCGTCATCAGAGTTAGGATCTTCAGTGTTGAGGGCGTTCAAAGCAGAACCGCGAACAACAGGAACGTCATCACCAGGGAAGCCGTTAGAAGAAAGAAGTTCACGCATTTCCATTTCTACGAGCTCAAGAAGCTCAGGATCGTCAACTTGGTCACATTTGTTCATGAAAACGATAAGGTGAGGAACACCAACTTGGCGAGCAAGAAGAATGTGTTCTTTTGTTTGAGGCATAGGACCGTCGGTAGCAGCTACAACGATGATAGCTGCGTCCATTTGTGCAGCACCGGTAATCATGTTTTTGATGTAGTCGGCGTGACCTGGGCAGTCAACGTGTGCATAGTGACGGTTAGTAGTTTCGTACTCAACGTGGGCAGTTGCGATTGTGATACCACGTTCTTTTTCTTCTGGTGCTTTGTCGATGCTGTTGTAATCAACAAATTTACCGTTACCCAAAAGACCGGCTACTTTAGTAATAGCTGCAGTCAAGGTAGTTTTACCATGGTCGATGTGTCCGATGGTACCAATGTTTACGTGCGGTTTTGTACGCGTAAATTTTTCCTTACCCATGAGAAGTCTCCTAAATTGGTTACTTTTGATTATATGTTCTGTTTGAGCAACGAACGCTGTAACACATATTAACTATGTATAATGCCAAACAACCTAAGTTCAAAGGATTGTCGACGCGACTTTATGGGGGATTATTGCGTAAAGAAAGATACGGGATTGGAGCGGGAAACGAGATTCGAACTCGCAACCCTCAGCTTGGAAGGCTGATGCTCTAGCCGTTGAGCTATTCCCGCTCAGTATTTTTATGCAGTAGTTCCCCGACAGCGCGCACTGTCTCCTACAGCTTTACCAGCTTTATGCTGGTGGTGGGGGATGGATTTGAACCATCGAAGTCACTGACGACAGATTTACAGTCTGTTCCCTTTGGCCACTCGGGAACCCCACCACGCTTGGATGCTCCGAAGAGCAGATTGAAAAGTAAGTGCCATATTGAAATGGAGCTGGCGATGGGACTTGAACCCGCAACCATCTGATTACAAATCAGGAGCTCTACCAATTGAGCTACACCAGCTCACTTACTGCTGACGTTGTGTGCGTTTTGTTTCGCTCACCTCGTCCGTTGAAAGAGTTATAGGGAAAAAATGAAAACTTGTAAAGCTTTTTTTTGCATTTTTTTGATATTTTTTTTGTTTTTTTTGTAATATACTGATTTTATTAATCTATATCGTTATTTTTTTTCTCTTTTTAGCGAGTATTTTTGCTTAAAAATAGGTCTTTCTTCTGAAAATTTCCTTTTTTTAAATTTATAAATTGCTAAAAGCATCACTTTGACCTTCTCAAATGGTGGTAAATCAGTTGAGTTTTTACTCTCTCCTATCATCTAAAAAATGCAAACTTCCTTTAAACAAAATCAAAAGCATTGTTTTAAAGTTCTTCAGACTTTAATTACAGGGACAAATTAGTTTCCCATAAACGATGCAGTTATAAATTCATATTTACCACTTTGTAAATTTCTCCCTTTAAATTTCAAAAAACGGTCACTTCGTCGTCTTGGTATAATCAAAGTAATATACGGATGTGTTTCATGGAAAATTAAAGTTATACCTTAGATGTCAATGAAGAATACTACTTCTAGGTTCAACTCTATATATAATGATACTACTCTACTGTTTGGTCAGTATAGTTCTTCTTTTCTTTATATATGTTGTAGAGCCTCTTTTTGAACTAGACAATGTTTTTGAAACAAAGAAGAAAGGGCTTATCAATTCTGAGGAGGGGAGAAGCCCCGACGTGAGAATCCACATCACCGTCAGCTCCTTTTTAGGGAGGTTGGAACAACCTACCGTAACGAGCGTTTATTATAATTATTTACGTCAGGATGTTCCATCCTTCCTTTAATTTGTGTTATCGGTGATATGGCTTCTCACGTCGCTATGTTCCATCTCTCCTCAGAATGACAACACGGACATATTTCAAAGTAAGGTAATGGTTCTCTTCTTTGGCTGAAGTCTGAATACTTTGATTGCCTAAAAATAAAAACTGAAAGTGTATGAAGAAAGCTTTGGCAGAGTTAAAATTGTTAGCGATAATGCAAAATATAGTGGAACTGCTCTAATATTAAAGTTTTTTGAGGAAAGGGGGAGGG
>CAYJHY010000104.1:0-6570 GCA_964369875.1 uncultured Mailhella sp. | reverse complement strand
TGATGGCTCCTGTGTCCGTTATGATAGCTGTTTTTCTGACGTTTTTACGAATGGGGGCGGACAGGGAATTTGTGGCTGTTAAAGCAGGTGGCATCAGTCTTTACCAACTCCTTCCGGCACCTCTTTTGTTTGGGTTTATTTGCACTTTGCTTACATTTTGGATTTCCTATACTTTTATTTCATGGGGTTCAAATAACTTTCGAAGTCTTCTTATGGATATAGCGCAAACCCGTGTAAGTATTGCCTTACAACCGGGCACTTTTAATCAAGATATACCCAATATGGTTTTTTATGCTCGCCAAGTAGATCAAGAAAAAGGAACCCTTGCGCATGTTCTGATTGAAGACACAAGCCGTGAAGACGCTAAACTGTTAATTTTAGCTCCACGGGGTAACCTTGACGTAGACTATACCCACGGTGAAATTTTATTACTTTTACAAGACGGTATGATTTACACACAACAAGAAAAGCGTCTCACGCAACTGGGTTTTGAAGAATATGTGGTGCGGTTTTCCCTTTCTTCGCTTGTTCAAGGTTTGGATCTTGGAGCGATTAAACCTAAAGAAATGCACTGGGATGAGCTTGTAAACTTTGACGTTAAGAATGAGTTATTCCAACAAATGGGGTGGGTGAATAAAGTAAAAGTTGAAATGCACAAACGATTTTTATTCCCTATTTCATGCATGGTGCTTACGGTGTTTGCTATTGTTATTGCAAGCTCGTGTCAGGGGGTGCATAAGCAAGTTGGGCTTATTTGGGCTTTAATAATCTTTTTTGTGTATTACAGTATTATTTCCTTTGGGATGAATATGGCAGAATTTAGCGGGGGTAATGCGTTTTTTACAATTTGGTTACCTGTGTTGATTTTCTTACTGGTGGGTATTATCGGAATTATTGCGGCTGCTCGAGAAAGGGCATTTTCTATTTCAAATATTCTTTATGCGTTTTCGAAGCTTATAAAGACAAAATCCCCACTTAAAACAACACAGGGGAGATAAGATGAGTATTTTATCACGATATATATTGAAACAACACAGTCTTTTGCTTCTTGCAACCCTTAGCATCGGTATTGGAATTTATCTTATTATTGATTTGGTGGAGAGGGCAGAAAAGTTTTTGGCCGTAGAAGGGGGAGCGTATCTTATTTTACCCTTTTATCTCGGTAAACTACCGGTTATTATTTCACAAATTTTGCCTGCCGTGTTCTTACTGGCTTGTGTAATATTGCTTTGTATTATGATAGCATCCAGAGAAAATATTGCCCTCCAAGCCGGAGGGATTCCCATGTCAATTTTGGCCAGACTTCTTATGTACAGTGGGATTTTTTGGGCTATTATTCAATTTATCCTTTCCCAATTCTTGGCAACCTATGGGGAAAATGTGGCTGATAATATCTGGCGTTATCAAGTACGGCAAAACATTCAAGTAGAAAGAAGTTTAGATGATGTTTGGTTTACAAAGGATAACTATATTGTTTACCTAGATAAAGTCTTTGAAGGCGGAAAAGGCCAAGGGTTTTTGGCGTATGAACTTTCAGGTAATCAACAAGAGGTTAATGCTGTTGTTCGAGCCGAAAAATTTGTTAATAATCAAAATCAATGGACTTTACAAAATGTTCAGATTTCTAAGCCCAGTGACTTTCAAGATGTATATTATGAAAATGCAAACCTTATTTTAGATCAATCCATTAAATTCTTTTTTATTGCAGAACAGAAAGATCCGCAAAATCTTGACTTCGTAACCCTGTTTGAAACTATCAGCCGTCTTGAAAGTGCTGGTTCTAATGTTGAATTTCTAAAAACGGTGTGGTATGGAAAAATAACCTATGCCGCTTCTATTATAGTTTTTGCTTTTGTGGCTGTAGCTATTATTACCTATAACGATAACGTTTACCTTGCGGTTATGCTCGCAGTTATTTCAGCTTTTCTTGCCTACGTACTCAACATGGTAGGGGCAGGACTGAGTCAAGAAGGAAAAATTCCACCTGCTGTTGGAACTTGGGGACCTCAACTTATAATTTTTCTTTTGGCCTATGCCAGAATTCAATTGGTGAGCATAAGAAAATAATTATATCATTCCAATTTGCTTTAAATTTAATTTTTTTGGGGGAAATGAGTTCCCCCAAACCCCCTCAATTATTTCTTTTACATGCTCTAAATGATATAACACAGAGAGCTGTTTTTTATTAAAGTTTTTTGTGGAGATGGGGAGGGTTTGGGAGGAGAAGAACGCTATTTTTTTCAAAAAATAGGTTCTTCCCCTCCCAAGAACAAACAAATGAAAAAGAACCGCTTGCAAATTTAGACAAAACCTTTTATAAAAAATTATGACAAAACAGCTAGTCACACAACTTGCCCGTTTAGGCGATATTATCCAAAGCAAGCGTCTTGTTCTTTCGCTAAAGGAAAAAGGAGAGGTTTCTTTGCTTGTGGATACAAGTTTGGTACCTTTGGCAAAGAAAATATACCCTTTTGCAGAAATTCTCGGGATTTCTGTCCATAATCCTTTTAATCAGCAAATTTGGCAAGATACCCTTAAGCTCTTTTCTTTATTGAAAACAAGAAAATTTGATTTAGTTTATACGCTTAATTTTACCCCCATCAGCCAACAAATTCTAAATTTATTTCCTTGCGAGATTTTGCATGGCTATTCTAGGGAAAATACTTACGGACGTCATTCACAATGGGTTAAATTGGCTTTTCGCTGGATGAAAGACAGACGATGCACTCCGCTTAATTTATCCGATTATTGGGCGTATTTCTCACCGCTACCTATAGCCACAAGCCAAGTAAACCCCATTGCTACAGCTAAAGGGGGAGGGCTCGGCGTTGTGGTTGCCGGCCAAAATCGCAGACGGTCTTTACACCCTAAAACCTATGCCACCATTATACAAGGCCATTTTCAACGCTTATCTGAACAGGGAAGCGATGCCAAAATCTATCTTTTGGGAACGGTGAATGAACAATCCATAGCTCACGAAATCATTCATTGTTTACCTAAAAGTTTGGCAAATCATATTAAAGATTGTACGGGAAAAACAGATTTTTTTGCACTTATGGATATTGTGGAAAGTCTTAATTTATTACTTACACCCGATACAGGTATTGCACACCTTGCCGCCCATTTGGGAACGCCTACAGAAGCATTTTATTTTGCTTCGGCAAACTGTTTTGAAACCGGTCCTTACGGTCAAGGTCATGTGGTTTGGCAAGCAGAGCCGTCATGCGCTCCTTGTCAAGAATCCGGTCTTTGCCCTCATGAGCAGAGTAAAAACATTAAAAATCCTTTCGAAAATTTGCCTTGCCATCAAGTTTATAAGGGATCTTCCTTCTTAATGCGTCAAAACTTGTATCCATGCAGTGAAGAAGCGCTTACAAAAAATCCTCTAAAGAATTTAAAGAGCTATGTCTCTTGTGTTGATGATGATTTTGGATTAAATTGGAAAATCAATCCAAATCAGATATATACATCGGAACTCAGCATACACATGAAAAATCGTGAAGCTCTTCGACAACAATTGAAAAACTATTGCATTGCACAAGGCCTTTATATTGGTGAAGTACAAAATATTTCCGATACACCACTTTTTCACGTAGAAGACTGGGTGTTTCCCAAAAGATGACTTGTTTTGCATTGAAGTTCCAGGTAAGGCGGAGTGCAAAATTGAACCGAAGTAAAAAATATTAAGAGTATGAAGTATGATAATGGATAAAAAAATTAAAATATTACTGGTACCTCCCCTTTATGGAGGTTCTTTACCGATAACCTATTATTGTGCGGACGCCCTCAAACAATTGGGTCATCAAGTGGAAATTTTTGATTCCCCACCTTTTTTGCAAGCATATAAAGCTCTATCTTCCATAAAAATAAGCCAAGCGCGTTTAACTTCGCTTGAGCAAAGCTTTATCCAGCTCTTGTCACAAGCTGTGTATGCTATGGCTGAAGAATGGCAACCTGATTTGGTTTTAGCTATGGCACAAGCTCCGCTAAATCGTATGATTTTACGAAAATTTCAGAATGACAAAGTTAAAACAGCTATGTGGTTTGTGGAAGATTATGGGGTATTTCCTTATTGGCAAAGCTTAGCCCCTTGCTATGACTACTTCTTTATCATTCAAAAAGAACCATTTCTTTCCAAACTACAGGAAATTGGAGTACAAAACGCCCTTTATCTTCCTATGGCTGCCGATCCGAATTTTCATTCACAAGTACAATTAAGTGCAGAAGAAAAAAAATTCTATGGGTCTGATTTGTCTTTTATGGGTGCAGGTTATCCTAACAGGCGAGTGGCTTTTCGTTCTCTCCTTAAATATGATTTTAAAATATGGGGATCTGACTGGCAAAATGATAATCTTTTACAGAAGTACTTGCAAAAAAATGGTGAACGGATAAGTTCTGAGGAGAGTGTTAAAATTTATAATGCCAGTAAGATTAACCTCAATCTACATTCAGGTTTGAATCCGAAAAAACTTGTTTCAGGCGGAGATTTTGTTAATCCACGCACCTTTGAACTGGCCTCCATGAACGCCTTCCAATTAGTTGATAAAAGGACTTTACTTGAAGAGCATTTTATTTGCGCCGACCTTGACAATCAAGTTGAAAATGCCGAACTTGCTGTGTTTGAGGATATGGAAAGTTTACACGCCAATATTGTATATTATTTGAAAAACCCTGAACTGCGAGAAAAAATAGCTCATAACGCTCGTAAAAGAATTGAAAAAGACCATAGCTATCAGAATAGAATGCAAACACTTTTAGATCACATCGCAAACACAAGCACCGATTGGCCTGAGCTCAAAGAACAGGAGATTGCTTGGCCTGAAAACTTCAGCCAAGAAGCCAAAGAACAAATCCAAAGCCTTTGCCAAGAGTTTGGAATAGCTCCTGACTGTTCTTTCCAAACCATTGTCAGCCACGTTAAAAGCAAAAGCGGGGAACTGTCTGAAAAAGAAGTGGCTTTGCTTTTTTTAGACGAATGGAAAAAATTCTATTCGTAATTTTTGAATCTTTTTTGTTTTTTTTGTTGAGGGGGGAACCCTATTTTCAGTCAAAAATAAGGTTCCCCCCTCAAACTCCCCCCTCCTTAAAAACCATATTTTGTGTCCTTCCACTAGATATTTTCTAGCAGAAATGACTTATTTTGTAGTTCTATGAAACAATTATTTAGATTTTCACAAGATATTCCCCTTCATTTAGGTAGCCTTTCCAGAGAACAGGCTCTTTTATGTTTGGAAGTCAAAAAAAAAGTTGATCAACTTTTAGCGACTGAATTTACAGGGCTGAAATCTGAAAGAATTAAGGTTTTGCTTGCGGTTTCTGGAGGGCTTGATTCTGTAGCCATGTTCGCTATTTTTGTGGCGTTACAAAGAGTGTTACCCTTGCAACTTAGCATAGCGCACTTCAATCATAGTATTCGTGAAGCAAGTAAAGAAGAAAAAATCTTTGTAGAAAACCTTGCTTCCTATTTTAATGTTCCTTTCTATTATCAAGAAACTGACACGCCGTCTTATGCACAAAAAAACAAAATAGGGCTTGAAGAAGCAGGTAGAATTTTGCGCTATGAATTTTTCAAAGAAGTTCAAAATAAACATAATTTAGATTTACTATTTGTTGCTCATCACGCTGACGATTTAGCCGAAGACCTATTGATGCGCCTTATTCGTGGTGCCGCATGGCCTGCTCTGGGGGGGATGCAAGAATATGTTTCGGAAAAGAAACTTTTTCGTCCCATTCTCTTTCTCGGTAAAGTACAGCTTCAATCATTTGTGGCAGAACTCAATCTTCCATATATAAATGATGAAAGCAATGAAGATACGCAATTTTTACGTAACAGAGTAAGAAAAGATATACTCCCTCTTTTTTTGCAAGAAAATCCTGAATTTTTAGAAAATATCAAAAATATCCATACTTGCGCACAAAATGATAAAACCTTTTTCTCTCAAGAAATTCAAAAATTCTGGGATAAGTATGCAGAACAAAGTCAACAAAAAACCTCTATTTCCCTTTTTTCTTTACAAAAACAAACAAAAGCCTTGCGATTAAGGATTTATACCTACGCGCTCTCTTTTTTTACTTACGGATTTTCTAATCATCACACACTTGAACGCTTGGATGTTGCGGTGATGGAAAACAAGGGTAATTCTGTTTTTAAATTTAATGGCAGAGTGCGAGCTCAAATCAGTAATGGTATGCTTGATTTTTATATGAAATAAGTAAAAATGTTATAATTTCTAAAAGCTATATAAGCGTAAAAAAAAGTCCCGTTGAAGATTCAACGGGACTTTTATAAAGTCTTGTACAAGAACTATTCAGCGTTTGCTGGAACTTCTTCAGCCGGTGCTTCACCGGAAGTAGGAGTTTGTTCTTCAGTTGCAACAGGTGTTTCTTCAGTTTTTGCAGGAGCTTCCGTTGCCTCTTTGTTAGCTTCGGGTGTTTGTGTGGCAGGAGCTTCCACTGCTTGTGGTTCTGTGTTTTCAGTTGGCGCAGGCACCGGTGTCACGACAGGATTGGTGACCGCCTCTTCAAATTGCACATCAAGCACGGATTCATTACTGCTTTGATTAGAAGAAA
>CAYJHY010000103.1:0-6628 GCA_964369875.1 uncultured Mailhella sp. | reverse complement strand
GTGAATTTTTTGAAGTTCTACCTCAGGCAATGTTTCAATCGGTTTCATTGGCATAATGAATCCCCCTAGCATAAGAATTTAAACCAGCTTTATTAAGTCGATGCTGAAAAAGAGGTTTTATTTTGGAATACGATAGCAGTAAGCGGAACAAAAAAATATAGCTGGGACTAAGTCTGGCGTGTGCTAATGGGGGATTAGCTACAAAATTGTCACAAATTGTATGTTGAGGCTATTTATTGTGGAAGGTGAATTGTGCTTTTCATGATTAAAAAATAAAGCCTTCGCGGTAATGCAAAGGCTTTATTTTAAAGGGGTTTTAGGATGTTTCGTTTGAGCAGTCCATGCAGTCGTCACTCATATCCAAAGAGGTATATCCAAAACTTTTCAGTTTTTCGTAACTAAAGATTTCTAATTTTTTTTTGGTAAAGGAACCTATAATACCTTCTTGGCGTAACTGTTTAACCACTCTTGCAAGGCTTGTTTGGTGAAGTCCCATCATGGTCGCAATTTCTGCTTGGCTAATGTTGGGTATAATACACTGCTGCTCACATTCGTCTTTTAAGAGGGATAGCAGGGCTTGACAAACCCGCCCTTTTGCTGAGGCAAAAGCTAAGTCCGACACATAAGAATAGTAAATGGCTTCCTTTATGGTCAGAACTTTAAGGAGTACCAAGATAAGGTGTGGGTAGTTTTGAGAAAATTCCTCACTGAAAATATAGGAAGTCGGGATGCCTCGCACGGTAACATCGCTTTGGCAACGATAGTTCATTATGCTGTTCTCATTGAGTATTCCGTATTCGTTAAATATACATCCTTGCTGTAAGAAAAGTAATATCCACTCTAAACCGCTTGCAGTGGTGCAAGTAAGCTGAACTGTACCTTTTGTGATAAAGTACAGTTTGTCGGGGTTTGGGGTGATGACTTTACCTTTAGAATAAGAGTATTCTTCTGATTTTTCCAAAAGTTCGGAAAATTTTTGTCCTACATTTGTTAAACAAAGAGATAGGCGTGCAAAACCTTCATTCATAATGTTGTCCTCGCTGTTTTAGAGCCTTCTCAATAAAAATAATTATGTCGAAGCTCTAAACACTTCATTGGTGCATAGCGACATTGAAGTGTAAAAATCACGAATAGAGCGAGCTTTGCTTGCTCATTAAATGAGTTCTTTTTGAAGATTGTTAAGGGTTAGAATATTTTCAATTATTAATAATTATTGAAAATACTCTAAAAAAAGCAAGTGTCTTTAAGTTGTTCATAGTCACTGATTTCAATGTACTGCGAGGTGATTTTCCCTATAAGGCCATCGTCACGCATTTTTTTAAGAACCTTGCTCGCCGTTACCGGATGCATGCCGGCAAGAGAAGCCAAATCGATTTGAGTCATTCCTTGAGAGTATTCAAATTCAGGCCGGTAATCGGGGTCGGTTATTTCGTATATCACGCGAGACATGCGAGTAACACAATCAAAGAAACATGTTCTGTGAGCTCGATTAATCAGGCTGTTAGATGTTTTTGAAATAGTTTTGGCCATACTCAGATAAAATTTTGGATTCTTACTGATAAAATCAACATCCCAAAGAAAAAAAGCGTCAAAGGTGATTATTTCTGTATGGGTATTGGCCACAAGATATGAAAGAGGGTTCATGGCCGAAATAAGTCCATTAATATTAGCCAAGGAATTTTGTCCCACAATGAATACAAACATATCTTTATTGAGTTTTGTATTGCAATAAAAGCGAACGGCGCCGGATTTTATGAAAACCAACTCGTGTTCTTTGGGAACAAATTTTTGTCCACCTTTTAAGGTCGTGCTTGTTCCGCGGGGCAAGAGGTCTAACCATTCTTCATTTTCATTGAAAAGGTGTGGTCTAAAAAAATATTTTGATACGGGCATCGCTAAACTCCAACTTTCAAGTTATTGCTATGCGGTTCTGATTTAGATGTAGTTTTTGTGCTTTGTAAATAGATACGGCGTAACTTATATTAAAATAGTGAAAACACATCAACCTCATATATTTTCTCGAATGTTAGCATAAAAGTAAAGTAAAAAAATAGCAGAGGCTAATAATAAAGATTTTGTATAACAAGCAGTAAAAACTTGCTTATTCTTTTTACTTGTCAGCTCTGTCAAAAGCATATACTCTTTATAACGCCCAGTTGTAAGGGCGTATCATATAGTGTTGCAAACAACTTACTTGCTAAAAGTAGGCTACTATAAAGAGCTCCGGTGGGTTTTTAGGTAAACGTAAAAATACGCGAGTGCTTTCTTTTCTTATTAATATCATGGATTGTTTTTAGGGGATTTCTCAGAGCATTTTTATCGATAAGGATTTATTTTATATAATGATACGTAGAATTATTTTTCAATCTTTAGCCCTCAGCCTTTTTGTGGCGCTTTCCCTTTTTGGAGTCTATAAATTTTTCCTCGTTGATGCGGATGATTTGTCCTATAATAAGGCTTTGAATTTGGCAACGGAAAAAAACTGGACAGAAACCTTGTCTGTTTTACAAGAGCTTTTACAAAATGCTGACTCTCTGTCTATCGAGAACAAGGGGCGAGTTTATACGCTTTATGTCGATGCACTGATAGCTACCAACAGATTTGAAGACGCGCAGAAATTTTTGGATGATACTCTCAGTGAAGTGGGAGACGTTCTTGTTCTCAAATTGATTTTAACTGAACAAAAAATGCAATTATATCGAATGGAAGCTGATTTTTTTCACCTTGCCAAGTGTCGTTTGGAGCTTTTAAACATACGTCAAGAAGTTGATAAAGCGCAAAATGCAGACACCACAATTCCCAAAGAAGAAATTGCAGAAAACTTCTTACTTTCTGCTCTCGATTATCAGTATGCAGGGGAAACAAAGCTTGCGCAGGGGCTTTATGAGTCGGCTCTCAAAAATCTAGAGGGCGAGACGGATACTATGCATCTGCGTCCAAAAATTTACTATCATTTCGCTATGCTAAAAAATCAAGAAGAAGATTTTGATGAAGCGCTTATGTTTTTAGACAAGGCTTTACAAGAAAAACAACTTGACAGTGAATTGCAAGGGCAAATACACTACCTTATGGGGGATATCTATGAGGAACGGCGTGAATTTCTCAAGGCGTATGAACTGTTTAAGCAGGCACTTAGTGTTTACCCCAATAAAGTTCTTATTGAAAAAAGATTGGATTTTATTGAAAAAAACTATAAGCCTGAACTAAAAGAAGCAAGAAAGCAATAGATCTTTTAAAATAACTTGTTATGGATCTATAACGGAAATAATGTGAATTTTAATAGATATATAAAAAAGAGTTTTTGTCATGGATAAAAAAGAGCAAAGCGCAAGTCAAAGAATATCCGCATCTCGTTCCAAAGATGGGCTTTCAAGGTTTGCGGGGTCTCATTTTAGCTATAGAAAGCAACAAAAAATGGATGGAATGCTTGGCTTTGTCAACCATTTTTGGGTTAGAATGATCGGAACATTTATCAGTCTTTCTTCCAGCATGGGGCTTGCTCGTTTTTTGTCTTGGATATTTCTGCTTATTATTTTCATATTTAGTATATTTTTATCTGTATTCATCGGGACAAGTACCCGAACAACCTTACTTGAGGGGCAAGAATCATATACACTTTTGGTTGCGGAAAATATGAATAAACAAATTTTCAGAAAATTCACCTTGCCTGTGGCCTATGCTTCGGGACGGGTGGCACTTTCCGAACCCGATCAATACAAATTGCTTGAAGAAACCATTACCAGTCTTACCCAAGGGATCGCCATCGATAAAATAAAAATCTATGACACCCAAGAGCTGGTTGCGTTTTCTACAGACAAAGAAGAAGTACAAAGAACGGATTTAACCTACGATGAGCTAAAACTTGTCTTTGCGCAAAAAAAGCCTTTTGTAAGTGTTCAGTCAGAGATTTCCTACTTTGAAGCCTTTTTTAACTTCAATTTGCCTGATGGCAGTTTTGTGATGCGCACGGTCTATCCTTTGACCATTGACTTTGAGCTTGGCCCTTTTAATCTGCAAAAGCTGAGTAATGAAGAAGGGGGCGAGCCCATTCTCGGAGCCCTTGAAATCACACAAGATATAACCAACCTCTACAGAACAGCCATCAGTTTGCAGTGGAACGCGTTTCTAGGTTTTGCTTTTGCTATTTTTAGTTTGTTTGTTATTACGCTTTTTGTGGTACGTACGGCGGAAAGGCTTATTCGTGAGCGCATAGAGCAAAACGCGAGTCTTGAAAAAGAGTTGTTGCAAAGCGAAAAGCTTGCCAGTATGGGCCGTATGGTGGCATCCATTGCCCATGAAGTGCGAAATCCCTTGGGGATTATTAAATCATCGTCAGAATATCTTCTCAACAGAAAAGATAACGATACAACGCAAAAAAATCTTTTGGGGGCCATTTTTGACGAAACCTCTCGTCTTGGGGTTACTGTGAACGATTTCTTGGACTATGCACGCCCCAGAAACCCCGGTAATACGGAAACTGACTTAGTAAAAATTTTGGAAAAAGTTGAAAAATTCTTAGGGCCTAACTTTGAACAAAATAAAATTACGCTTGATTTTCAACTGCCTGAAACGTTACCGTTTTTTGGAGATGAAGACGCTCTTTATCGTGCCTTTTATAACCTCTTTGTCAACGCTCAGCAGGCCATGACAGAAGACGATAAAAGCGGTAAATCCGTAGAAGCAAATGAAAATATAGAACATACCTTTGATGTGATTGCATTTGTTAACAAAAATGGTATGATAACCATACGTTTTGTGGATAACGGCCCCGGCTTTTCCACAGAACAAGAAAGTATAGACAAGATGCTCGATCCTTTTTACACTACGAAACATAGTGGAACAGGTCTTGGTCTTGCTATTGTACAAAGTATTATCAAAGCCCATAGCGGGGAAATTTTTCTTTATAACGGTGATGGCGGTGGAGCGGTGGTGGAAGTTGTTTTCACGCCTACATCGGCCTAATATATTAAACTTATTCCGGTTACGAAACAGGAGCATATATGTCAAACGGTAGAATTTTGGTTATTGACGACGAGAAAAACTATTTATTGATTTTGGAAGCCATGCTGTCAGATGCAGGGTATTCTGTCAGTACGTTAAATGATCCTGAAATGGTAGAGGCTTACCTTGATGAGTCTGAAGTGGATGTTGTCATTACTGATATGAAAATGCCCAAGCTTTCCGGTAAAGATGTGCTTAAATACGTGAAGAAAAATTATCCGCGCATCCCTGTCCTTATGATGACCGCCTTCGGATCCATCGAAAACGCCGTGGAGCTGATGCGCCAAGGAGCTTTTGACTACATCACAAAACCCTTTGCCAATGATGAGCTTTTGGCCACCGTGCAAAATGCAATGGAACTTTCCAATGCCCATATGCAATATAAGCTTTTGCAAGAAAGCCTTGAAGAACGCTATGATAAACATCAAATTATAGGAAAAACCAAGGCTATTCGCACTGTTATCGACGTAATAGACAAAGTTGCATCCAGTAAAGCCCCTGTTCTTATTACAGGTGAAGTTGGCACCGGCAAAGAACTTGTGGCTCGTTCCATACATTTTGCTTCAAGCCGTAAATCACACCCTTTTGTTGCGCTTAATTGTCTTGGATTTAACCCCGAAGCCCTCGAAAAAGAATTTTTTGGTGAAGAAAGCATCGGCATTAACGGTATGCCCACTATTAAACGCGGAAGACTGGAACTTGCAGACCAAGGGACTTTGTTTATCAACGAAGTTTCTGCTCTAAGCCCCGAATTGCAAGTAAAAATACTTAGGGCAATTCAAGATAAAAGTTTTGAAAGGGTCGGAGGCGCCGAGCTCATAAAGTCAGATTTTCGTGTGGTCACTTCCACCAGCCAAGATCTCAACTTCAAAATAAATGAAAGAAGTTTTAGAGAAGACTTGCTCTACAAACTCAATGTGGTGCAAATTCACATGCCCGCTCTGCGTGAAAGAAGAGAAGATATTCCCCTACTCGTAGTGCATTTTATGCAAAAATTCTCACAAGAATATGAAATTAACCAAACAAGAACCTTTAGTCATGAAGCACTTAACTATCTCAATAGTTACGATTGGCCGGGCAATATCAGGCAGTTACAGAATATTATCGAACGTTGTCTTGTGATGGGCGCCAATGCGGAAATAGATGTGGATGATTTACCACCGGAAATCCGTGACGAAGAAGCTCAATTCAAAAGCGCCGTCGACCTTTTGCCTGTTGCCATGAACTTAACCGACACCCTCGATAAAATCGAAGCCGCCATTATCAGACGTGCCCTCGTGAAAGCCGATTTTATCCAGTCTCGTGCAGGAGAACTTCTTGGGATTTCAAGAAGTCTTATGCAGTACAAACTTAAAAAATTCAATATCACAGGACATTGATTTTTATTTGTTTTATTTTTAATTTTTTATTATTGAGGGGGGAACCCCATTTTTGGGAAAAAATGATGTTCCCCCCTCAAACTCCCCCCTCCTGAAAAACCATGATTGCATGAGTAGAAGCAAAAAAAATAGCATTTTCACTTTTGTCATTTGGTTTATACAATAAGCTTTTGATGAAAATGAAACTTCAAAGTATTAAAGTTTTTTTTGGAAAAGGGGAGGGGGTTGGGGAGGGGAAAAACGCTTTT
>CAYJHY010000102.1:0-6631 GCA_964369875.1 uncultured Mailhella sp. | reverse complement strand
AATCTTCACTTCTCCAAGAAATCTTCACTTCCCCAAAAAATCTTACAATCTAATGCTGCTTCTGCGGATTTCGGTTGCTTCTTGCACACGGCCTTGGGCTTCGAGTGAGCGAGCGAGTTCTGCCCATGAAGCTCTTCTCCAAGGAAGCAGGGCAACACTTTGCCTGGCGAGAAGCTCTGCAAGTTGGGCGTCTTCTTTGGCATCGAGATAAAGCCCGGCGAGGATTTGTAGGCCAACGGCATCATCGGGATTTTTTTGTAAAGCCGTTTGAATAAGCTCACGAGCTTGATCTTTTTGATCTTGAATCGCATAAAGGTGAGCCAAGTAGCGATACGGTACAGAGCTTTGGGAGTTATGGTCTTTGGCTTCTTGGTATTGGTAAAGGGCTTCTTCAAAATCACCTTCGCTTTCTGCGGTTTCTCCAAGGCGGATGCGCGCAAAAAGGTGGGCGGGATCTTGCAGGAGGCAAGCAAGAAAAAATTCTTTTGCCCTTTGCTTGTCTTTAAGGCTCAGGTGAGCATTTCCAAGGTTATAACAGGTACTTGGGTCTTCAGAGTTGCAATCATAGGCTCTTTCAAAAGCGTGTATGGCTTCGTGATGTCTTTCTAGTTCCGCAAGACAAACTCCGAGAGAATTCCAAGCTAAGATATTTTCTTTATCTGCCAAAATAGCCAGACGATATTCTTCGACAGCCCCAAAAATATCACCTTGACTGAGCTTTTTATCTGCACTTATATTAAGGGCTAAGCTGTCAAAAAAGCCGATTTGTGGCTGTGGGAGTAAGAGCGCGTAGTCAAGGGCTTTTCGGGAAGATTCCCAAATTTGCCATGGGCGCATTTTTAGAAAAGGATAGGGTGCTATGCCGACGGCTATAGGAATATGAAATTTTTCTTCCAAGCGTGCGGAGAGCTTTTCATAAATACCTTTGACAGCACTGCTGTCTTGATTTTGATGATAGATAATAAGGCTATTAAAACTTGTGCATCCCATAATAAAAAGTTGTTCCGGTTCTTCAAAATCTAGAGTATGGTCTTTTTGAGTGGGATTATTTTTTATTTCTTCTGTTTGACCGGCTATAAAAGTATGTATTTCCTGAGCAACTTCCGCCATACTGAATTTATGTTTTTGTGGAAGCTCAAAATTATCGTTTTCCAAAAAGTAGCTTTGCTCAACCTTTTCCCACTGAATACGTAAAAGACTGAGGCAAAAATGGGCACTGAGATTTTGCTTGAGTTCTTGTTCTATTTTATCGTTAACGATTTGGCTAAAGTCGGAATAGGCATATAAAAGAGAGCCTTGACTATCAAGATTGTGTATTTCCGGACTGCTTTGTGGGGCAAACTGTAAAAAATCACCTTCTTCTGGAGATTTTGTGGCATCGCTTAAAAAGCGGATTTCTGCCTCAGAAAACTCTCTGCCCACTTTTCGCAGTTGTATTTCACCTTTAAAATTATTTTTCGCAACATCTCCCCAAACACTGAAACACATGCCTTCTTGCGCGCCGTCTTCTTTGCCCAGATTTACAAGCACTTGAGAGTAAGGTAGCGTACTGATAACATTACCGCTTTTTAAAAGTATATTCCTAAAACTCAAACTTTTTCCGGCCACGGGAGAATTTTTTTGTAAGCCGTTTTTACTTTCTGCGCCTTTTAAGGTGTTTTGTGGAATATGTTTGAGGCGCTTGGCGGCAATTTTTGCTTTCTGCAATAAGATATGGGGAATTTCTTCAATCTTTCTTGAGTCATAGGTACCATCCCAGTCGTTGGGAAAAAGGGCATGGCCTGTGCAAGCGGTGACGGTAGGCCTGTTGTCCACGTGATCAAGGGCGGCCAAAATGGAATTAAGGGCTTTTGCTTCAATCTCGGCTTTTACCATTGCGCATTGGCTTGCCAAGTTTTCCATATTGTCGGGAGATGCGCTTTGAAAAAGCACCGCAAACTGATCGTCCTCCAAGTAAGTACAAAGCACGTCTTCGGGGAGTATTTGTCTTAACTTTTTGGAAAATTCTTTAATGAGCATCGCAGAAATAGCATAACCATAGATTTTTCGCACGTAGTCAAGGCCAAGCAAACTCACCACAACAAGCCCAACACTACTGATACTGTGGTACTTACCGAGGTGTTCACCGCTACCGTTACTTACACCCATATAGTCAGCATAAAAGGGTAAAAACAGTTCATCAAAGGTTTGCGCCTTGGAGAAATTTTGAATGTCTGCTTGCTTTGATGCTTCTTGGCTGTCGTCCTTAGAGTCGTTTGTGGCATCACTTGCAGAATCATTTATGGAATCACTTGCGATGTTGTTTTTTGAATCACCTGAAAGATTGAGAGCTTGCTGATAATAATCGGTAATATGCTGTATATCGTTTTGAAGCCTAAACATAAAGTTTGCTTTTCTTGGTAAAGCACAAAGTTCGTCTAGTCCGCTGAGTTTCAGATAGTATATTTTATCGAGACACGTTTTAACGAGTTGGGGCAAAAGTGTGAGTACTTCATCTTCAAAGGAGGCTTCACGCAAAAGCAAAATCCCAAGAAGATTTTGACCGTGGCGTAAAGGAATAAGCAATTTTTGTTCTTCTTGTCTATATTGTATTTCTCCAAGCTCATCCTGAGTGGGGAAATAGAGCGCATGCCCGACAAAGTTAATACACTTTGCTAAATCGGCACATAAAATATCTTCGTACAGTAAAAGATCTCGACGCACAAGAAGCCCGCTCAAATGGGCTGTGTTCGCTTCATTTTGTTCGGTGGATTGTTTTTTAGAAGACTTTTTTTGGGCTAATTCTATTTTATAGCTTTGACGCATGGGCTATCTCGTGTGTAAAGTGTTAATGTAGAAAAATACATTTTGTTTTAAGTTTGAGTGTTAGGGAGAAAAATATTCCGAAAATATTTGTTAGGGTATGTTCCCTAATTAAACTTATTTTGCATTTTGGCAAGGAAAACGAATTTTATGTGATGGGAGTGTACATTAAACGTACATGACCTGAACAAAAAATGCGTTTGACGCTGTCCATAAATGTAAAAGGAGTGATTGGGAAACATAGCCTATGCGAAATACAAAAGGAAAGACAATAGTAAGGGAACAAACAAAGTAAGACACACGCCCGAAAACACCGCAACAATGGCATAACGCTCACCGCAATACTTGGCAATGGCGGGCAAAGAGCAGTCGTTGGCAGTGGCACCGGCCACCATTACAGGACTTAGTTTTCCAAAGTATTGCACCAAAATAGGCGCTAAAATAAGGGTAAATATTTCACGTAGCATATTGGCAAGAAGCGCAACGGAGCCTAAAGCCGGACTGAGCTCTTGTGAGATCAGCGAAGAACTCAGGCTGTAATAGCCAAGCCCAGAGCTTACTAAAATGCTGTGATAAAGCGGTAAATCCGCAAAGAAAAGCATTGCAAACGGCGCGCTTATAAGACTGCTCAAAAGAGTGAGAATAGGAATAAGTAAGATTTTTCCCTTGAGTTCTTGCAAAATACGAAAGGCTTTGAGATCAAATCCCACGCACATCCCCGCAAAAAGAAGCAAGGCATAAAGAGTATACTCCCCTGCAAGAGCCGGAACATTTCCTTCAAAAAGCCAAGAAAGAAAAGAAATGGGATACGCCCCTAAAGCAACGCCCCCCACAAAATAAGCAAGCACCAAAAGAGAATCTTTAAGCACAGACAGCTTTTGTTGTCTATCAGCCTTTTTATCATCAGCCTTTTGTGCTTGCGAGGCATTTTGCACAAAAGAATCTCTAAACAAAAATTTCGCTAAAAAATAGGCGGCGATCAGAGTAAACACAAAGTTACAAAGACTGATGGTCAAGGCCTGTAAACCAAGTTGACCAAGTTGACTCATGAGGTTTTTATCCAGCCCGAGACCAAGTCCCATAAAAAATAATAATACCCACACGGAATAGGAAAAAAGCGTATTGGTGATTTTTTGAGCAACAAGGCTACTTTTAATCACAAAACCGAGAGGAATACCTAAAATCAAAGTTAGAATAGAAAGGCTAATCATAAAGAGGACTCTGCACTACAAGGAATTTCTGTACTTATGGTTGTTTCGGCTGAGGTAGCGTGTTCGGTAGCTGTTTTTTCTTTTTTATTCTCAGGTGTGCCTTCATCTTTCAACAAAGGTTTCCCAAGAATAAGAGAATGGATGATAGATTTAATGGTAGCGCCATTTTGCGGACGAAAACGAGTAAAAAGCCATAGCCCAAAAAGCAAGCCTCCGCCATAAAGAAGAGCCGCAAAACCTACACGAATAAAAGGATCTACCCTCAAGCCTGAGCCCAATAATGCACTGACAAGATTTTGGGGGATAAAGCCTATGGCAGAACCAAAGCAAAAAGCCGTAAGAGGGATTTTACTGACCCCTGCCAGCATATTGAGCAAAACATTACTCCCCACAGGCAAAATTCTGATAGTGAGCGCCATTCCAAAGGCGTTTTTGGAAAAAAGATTTTCAAGCCATAAAATTCTTGTATGAAACTTTTTTTGCATATAATTAAAACCGAGAAAGCGCGTATATAAAAACGTCAGCAAACAACCGACAGAGGCACCGACAGTGACCAAAAGTGTACCCCAAAAAACACCGTACGCGTAGCCCCCTACAAAACTGAGTACTTGTCTGGGTACAAAAAAGCAAGATAAAAGAGCAGAAAGCACGGTGAAGAACAGCATCCCCGCCACACCTTTTTCCAAAATATACTCATCCACAAAGCTAGAAAGAGATTGCGCAGAAGGTTCAAGCACGTCCCACATGTAAAATCCAAGGGTAAGAAGCGCCAAAACACTCACACTTTTAATAAAAAAAAGTAGGTACGGCTTATGCTGAGTATTTATCAATGAAATACCTCATTTTGTATTATAAATCGAACAAAAAAATACACTTTAAAAATATTGAATAAAATGAAAAAAAAGAGTATAATTTCGTAATGTTTTCATATTGTAACATAAAATTGAAATTTATAGTCCGTAACGAAAAAAAATTCACCTATTCTCTTGGAAAAGGAATATAAACAAAAAAAGAGTGAATTTTAATAAAAAAAGACAAAAAAACTCAATTAACAACGCTACCTCGGAAAAATCCCGTCTAGTGCATCAAGGTAGTATAGGTATAAAATTTTGAAAACGCAAGGAAAAAGCATGTCCCTTTATCCTCATATTTTTAGAGAATACGATATCCGTGGCGTCATGGAAAAAGAAATCAAGCCAAGCTTTGTGCATAGTCTTGGGCTTGCGCTTGGTGAATATTATACCGCCCATGGACATAAAAAAGTTCTTTTGGCTCATGACACCCGTAACAACTCTTTGCTTTATCACGATATTTTAAGATATGAATTTGAAAACTTAGGTTTTGAAGTCATAAGCCTTGGCATGTGCCCAAGCCCGTGCCTCTATTTTGCAGTCTACCATCTCGAAATCTACGCTGGGGTCATGGTGACCGCCAGCCATAACGACGCTCATTATAATGGATTCAAAATATGGATGGGAAAAAGAACTTTATTTGGTGAAGAAATCCAAAACCTTTACCATGCCATGACCAAAATATACCCCGAACAAGCACAAAAATATAAAAGCTGTGACGAACACACAAACTTCGGCCACACCATACCGCTACAGACAAGGCAGGGTTTTTATCCCATCCAAGAACCATATATAGAAAAAATCCTTTCCCAATGCGGAAAACTCCCTTTTAAAGTAGTGGTTGACGGAGCCAACGCTTCCGCCGGAAATCTTTGCTGTGAGCTTTTACGGCGAGCTGGGGCTGAGGTTATTCCCCTTTATTGTGAACCCACCCCCGACTTCCCCAACCATCCACCCGACCCCATGATCGCAGAACACTGTAAAGATTTACGCAAAAAAGTTATCGAAGAAAAGGCTGATTTTGGCTTAGGTCTTGACGGGGACGGTGACAGGCTTGCCATGGTAGACAGGACAGGCCGTATCCTTGCCAGTGATGAGCTTTTGTCCATTCTTGCCTCCGATTTATTGCAACGTCACCCCAATGCAAAGATTTTAGCCGATGTAAAATGTTCACACCATTTATTTTCTTTGGTAAAATCCCTTGGAGGCTTGCCAATTATGGGCCCCACGGGGCACTCTAAAATGAAAAACTTAATGCAAGAAGAAAAAGCCATGCTTGGCGGTGAATTGTCAGGGCATTTTTTCCATGCAGAAAACTGGTATGGCACCGATGATGCCACATTAACCGCCGTTCGGGTGATGAAAGTTTTACGCGACAGGCAATGGGATCTGACAGACTTCCCTCTCTGGGAGTCCTCTTTTGCCTCACCTGAAAGCTATCTGAAATGTTCAGAACAAACAAAATTTCTCTTAGTGGAAAAAGCAAGGAAATATTATTCAAACAAATATCCCGATGCCCAAATAACACAATTTGACGGAATTCGAGTGGATTTGGGGCATGCATGGTTTTTAATTCGTGCATCTCATACATCTCCTGCGTTAACCGTCCGCTTTGAAGCGAACACCGAGCAAAGCATGGAAGCCCTTAAAAATGATGTTGTAAATCAAATAGACAACTGGAAAGCAGAACTTGAAAGCCTGGCCTTCCCTTTGTCCTCCCATGAGATTTCCAAAAACATATAGATAGTACGGAAACCAAGGAACTAA
>CAYJHY010000101.1:0-6698 GCA_964369875.1 uncultured Mailhella sp. | reverse complement strand
TGGGAGGGGGAAAACGCTTTTTTGTTCACAAAAAAGGTTTTCCCCCTCCCAATAATAAACCAAACAAATCTTTTCCCCTAAACTTCTTCGCCGATGTTTCTGGTAACTTCTGTGACAATGGGGAGTTTTCTAATTTTGTCAATAATTTGATAAACTTGAACTGCGTCTGTTACTTCAATGGTAAAGCGGATTTCGGATTTACCGTCAACGTAGGGGACTGTTGTGAGGGTGCTGATGTTCACACCAAATTCACTTAATAAAGTGGTAACTTGTGCCAAGAAGCCTACTTTGTCGCTACCGATAACTTTAATGGAAGCGGGGAGTAACTTGGGTTGACTGTCGGGCCATGCCACGTTGATAAAGCGCTCGGATTCAAGCTCTGATAGGTGTGGGCAGTTGACCATATGAACAATAATCCCTCTGCCACGACTGATGAAACCGATGATGGCGTCACCAAGAACCGGTTTACAGCATTTGGCAAGATGGGTGAGGGTGTCACCGAGGCCCTGTACAATCACTGCGTCGGCTTTTCCTTTTACTTCTTTTTTGACGGGGGTAGTCGGCTCGTGAGTTTCTTCAGTTTCGACCTTAGGATCGACTATGTCTGCAAATTGTTGGATGATTTTTTTAGGAGTAAATTTCGCGTAACCGACAGCTGCAAAAAGCTCTTCCACATTAGACACGGGAAATTCTGAAATAATCGCCGCTAAACTTCCGTCTTTAGAGGCTTTTATAATGTTGTAGCCCATGCGACGCCCTTCTTTTTCGAGCATATCTTTACCAAGGGCAATGGCGGCGGTTCTTTCTTCGGTACGCAAATAACTCTGGATACGGCTTTTTGCGCGAGCGGTTTTAACAATTTTTAGCCAATCTCGGCTGGGATTACGGTTTTTATCGGTGAAAATTTCAATGGTGTCACCACTTTTTAGGGTCGTGGACAGAGGGACCAACTTTCCGTTAATTTTTGCACCGACACAGTGCTTACCTATGTCTGTGTGGATAAGGTAGGCGAAGTCGATGGGGGTAGAGTTTTCGGGTAACTGTTTTACTGCTCCGTTGGGGGTGAATACATAAATTTCATGTTGGAAAAGATCGAGGCGTAAAGAGGACATAAAGTCACTGGAATCGGCTTCGTCTCTTTGTCTTTCCAAAAGATCGCGCACCCATTGCATTTGTGGCATGTCGTTGGCTTTAAAGGAGCGACCTTTTTCTTTATACATCCAGTGCGAAGCAACCCCGTGTTCAGCAAATTCGTTCATTTCTTCCGTACGAATTTGGATTTCGATACGTTCTCCTTCGGGGCCGATAACGGTGCTGTGCAAACTTTGGTAACCGTTTGCTTTCGGTAAGGAAATATAATCTTTAAATCTACCTGTGATGGGACGCCAAAGAGCATGCACCAATCCAAGAACTGCGTAACAATCACGAACTTCTTTGACGATAACACGAAAAGCGATAATATCATGCATTTCATCAAGGGAAGTTTCTTGTTGCTTCATCTTGACGTAAATACTGTAGACTTGCTTGATACGACCAAAAACTCGACCATCGATGCCATTTTCACCCATGACATCTTCAATTTTACTGATAACTTTACCGATGATTTGACGTTCAACCACTTGGTTTTCATTAAGCCACGAGGTAATTTCTTGATAACGGTCGGCGTGCAAATAGCGAAAGCTTAGATCTTCCAAGTCTTGTTTGATACGGTGCAAGCCCATACGGTTGGCAAGGGGAGCGTAAATGTCCATGGTTTCTTGCGAAATGGCAATTTGCTTGTGGGGCTTTTGAAACTCAAGGGTTCGCATATTGTGGCGTCTGTCTGCAAGTTTTACGATGGGAACTCGTATGTCGTGAGACATAGCCAGAATCATTTTACGGATATTTTCCGCTTGTGCTTCTTCTTTGGTGTCGAAGGACATTAAGCTAATTTTCGTTACACCGTCGACAATATCGGCAACTTGTTCGCCAAACTCCATGTCTAGTTCTTCGATGGAGGCGCTGGTGTCTTCTACTGTATCATGCAAGAGGCCGGCCGATATGGTGTGTTCATCAAAACCCATGTCTGCAAGGCTGAACGCCACTGCACTTGGGTGCATAAAATAAGGCTCACCGGACATTCGAAGCTGTCCTGCGTGGGCAACCATAGCAAAACTATAGGCTTTTTGGATGAGCTCTGTGTCCACAAGGGGGTTATGCCTTAAGGCGGCGGCTATGATTTCTTCGGCAGACACAACCACAGAAGCCTTTTCTTCTTCTACTTTGGCAAGGGCCGCTTGAATAGAAGAGGCTTCGTGGTCGGAATTTTCTAACACTTCTGAATTATTTATATTTTGATCCGATTTTTCTTTTTCGGTGGAAATAACTTCATTTGTGTTGTTTTTACTCATATTTTCGATACCTTATTATTGTTTGCTTACGTTTTCCACAAAAATTCATAGTTTCTCGGGAGGAATAAAAAAGTGTAATATTTAACAGATAAAAGAATAGCATAAAGTTAAATAAAACACAATCTTCGGTTTTTCAAATTTTAAATTTATTGGAGTTCCTTTGGAATCCACCATTCTTCCATGTTGTACCCTATGCCTGAGATGGACAGCTCAACTCCTTGAAATTTCTTTTGAACCATAGGTAAAGAGTAGGGAACATAAAGGAAAAGGTAAGGTTGATCTTGCGCTAAAATCTCTTGAAAACGATCATAATATTTTTTTCTCAAGCTTTGGTTAAGAGTAATGCGTGCTTTCTCGAGTAATGCATCCACTTCAGGATTACTATAACCCACAAAATTAAGCCCGTGTTTTTTTATGGCGGAAGAGTGCCACACATCAAAAATATCCGGATCTTCTAAAATATTCCAAGCTAAAATAAGAGCGTCAAAGCGTCCGTTGTGTACAAACTCGTTGATAAAGGTTGCCCATTCTACGGTACGTATATCTATTTTTATGCCTATAGCTTTCCAATATTGTTGTAAGATGGTGACAACGTGTTCACGTTCTTTGTTGCCTTGGTTGACTAAAACGGTAAATTCAAAACGTATACCATCTTTTTCCAAGATGTTATCATCATTGAGTTTCCATCCTTCTTCTGCCAAGAGTTGACGTGCTTTTTCGGGGTCATAAGCAAAGGGTTCAATGGAAGTGTTGTATACCCATGTTCCGGGTTTATAAGGGCCGACGGTCGGTTCACCGAGTCCAAGCAAAGCGCCTTTTACCAAGGCCCTACGATCGGTTGCAAGGGACAGCGCCGTACGGATTTTGGGATTTTTGAAAAAAGGATGTTTGAGGTTGAAGCCAATGTAAGTATAGCCGTTCGCTAAGTATTTGAATTTTTCCCAACTCTTTTCCCATTCTGTCCCTGATGTTTCCCATAAGTATTGTTTGGTGGTTAGTCCGAGATAGTCGACTTGCCCTGCTTTTGCTTCAAGAAAAATGGTGCTGACATCGGGAATTATTCGATAAACAATTTCATCTAAATAGGGACGACCTTTGAAATATTTTTCGTTGGCTTCAAGCACTAGGGAAGAGCCGGCTTCCCAAGATTTGAGTTTGAAAGGTCCTGCTCCTATAGGGTTTCTGGCAAAACTTGTTTTTGTAAGATCTTCGTTTTCCAAAATATGTTTGGGCAGTATGCTTCCCATCCATGTTAGCGGCGCGCGAACATAAGGATCTTCGTAGCGAATTTCTACATTGTATTTATCAATTTGATTGAATTCTTTTATTTTTAAATAATCTCCTGCGTAGGCAGTGGGAGTATTGGGATTAATCATAAGTTCATAAGTGAATTTGACATCATCCATGGTAAGCGGTGTGCCGTCTTGCCAAAGGAGGTCTTCACGAAGTTTAAAACGAAATAGGCGTCCGTCTTCCAAAATTTGAAAATTTTCGGCAGCGTAAGGAATGATATTATAGTCTTTATCGTACTTTAGTAGGCCAATAAAAATAAAATTAGCCACTTCATGGGATGCAGAATCCGTTGAAAGGGCTGGGATAAGGTTTGAAGGTTCCCCTATGCTCGCAAGTACAAGACGACCTCCGTATTCGGGGGTGCTTGGAATATCGGCTGAAGAAATCGTATTTTCAGTATTTTTTTCTGTTGTGGGTTTTTGTTCACAAGCTTGTAAAACAGAAAAAATACTTAAAAAAAGCATAAAAAAAGTTATTTTTTTATAAGTATTATTTTTTTTTTCATTTTTTTTAATTATCATTTTTTTACTATTCCTTTTATTTTACAGTAAGATACATAAGTATAACTATGTTTATAAGTCAAAATTTCTAAAAAAGAATTAATAACATACATTCTTTTGCTTGAAAAGTCTGAAATTATCGTGTAATAATAAATATGTATTCACGATGAGAGCTTTTTCTTCAATGTATTTGAGCCTTTCCAGCTTATTGTATACTTTGATTGCTTTACAGAATTAATACATTGGCATTATATTTTATGGTTTTGCAAAGCTGGAAAGCGCTATGGTACTTTAATCAGTCTCCGGCATTGCATGGGATTAACTTCAAAGAGGAAAAAATGAATCGAAGAGAAGAAAGCGGCATACGAAACTCCCTAGAACACTTTATAAAACACACTATCCCCGAATATATTGTTGATTCCGGTAAAATGCTTTTGGATGATGGTGGCGTTAGTAACTATGTATGTAAAATTACAGACAGTGTGGCGCACATACGTTGTACTGTGCATGGAGAAGAGTTTCAAGCTTATGCCCCTGAATTAAAAATTCGTATTAATGACAAGTTTGTTGAATACGAATGTAACTGTATGGAAGCTTTTGGCAGCCCTTGTCGTCACGTGGCGGCCTTGTCCGATCACGCGCTGGCGACTCTGAATGCCTCTCCCTTAGATCAAGAGGAAGAAGTAGTTAAACGCCCTGAATGGCGTCAATGCTTCAGAAACTTTTTTTCAAGCGTTACTGAGCCTGAAACCGGTAGACATTATTTGATTTTCCGTTTTTTTCCCGAACCGGGAAGGCTTTCCGTAACCTTTTTTAGGGCAAGGCAAAATAAGGCAGGACTTTCCAGTGTCCGTCAGTCCGTAACTTTAGAAAATATTTTAAGTAACCCCGATTGGTGTGATCATTCCCCCGAGCTTCCCAAGGTTCTCAAGCAAGTTGCGGAATATTTGGATTATTATGGTCATAAGGTAGAAATCCCAAATGGACTTTTATCATGGTTTTTCTGGGCAATACGCCAAGAAGAGTATATTTTCTGGGAAGACAGTGATTATCCTTGTACTATTGAAAATACCACATTAGACCTTAAATTACGTCCTTCCCTCGATGATAACGGACTTTATTTTGATGTGATGTTGCAAAAAGAAGGCAAAAAGCCTTTTTCCATTCAAAAGGATTTGGATGAACAAGAGTATGCACAAACCACCTTCCATGGGCAAATGCCTCTTTGGGTTTGTTGGCATCGTTGTTTTTATCCGGTGCAAACTTGCCTCAATCACAGTATTATCCAAACCTTGGTGCATGCAAGCCCCATCATTGTACATGAAGATATTTCCGAATTTTTAGACAGAGTTTGGACAAAACTTCCTTCTTCCGAGCTTTATGAACCTGAAGAATTTTTGAAGATTATGGAACCTGTTTTCCAACCGGGAACCTATAATCCCAAACTGTTTCTTGGAGAAGAAGGTAGCTTGCTTACTCTTGAAGTACAAAATGTCTATGAAACCATTCATGGAGAATTTACGCTTCCCGGGCCAAATCCTGACTTTCAAACCGGTAGTTATGTATACGAAGGGCAAACCTATCTTCTGCGCAGAAGCCAAAGCGAAGAGTCTGATTTGTTGTCACAACTTGCCGAAATGCGGTTTCAGCCTCGTAACAATAAACTTTGGTTTATGGAGCCTGAGGAAGCTATTTCGTTCTTGCTTGACAGCTATCCCACTCTTTTACAAAACTGGCGTGTTTATGGGGAAGCGACCCTTTCTCGTTACAAAGTGCGTGCCTCTACACCTACGATTAACGCCACGATTGAAAGTAATGAAAAAGAGAAATGGTTTTCACTTGATGTGCAAGTGGAGTACGAAGGGCAAAACCTTCCCTTGGAGCGTATCTGGAAAGCTTGGATCAAAGGCAAGCGCTATGTACAACTTAAAGATGGTTCTTACGCAAGCCTTCCGGAATCATGGCTTGAAAAACTTGCTCATAAGCTTAAAGTGCTTGGGCTTGACCCAACAAAAGCACCGAAGCGCCAGTTTAAGCAGTTTGAAGCTCCTGTTCTTGACAGCATCTTGGATGATTTTCCAAATGCTGTTGCCGAAGACAATTTCTGGACAAAATTGCGCAGTAATATCAAAAACTTCAAAGAAGTTAAACAGGTTGAATCACCGGAAGGACTTACGGCTTCTTTGCGTCCTTATCAGTTACAGGGTGTCTCGTATCTTAACTTTCTTGATGAATATGGCTTTGGTGGTATTTTGGCGGACGAAATGGGACTTGGTAAAACAATCCAAACTCTTTCCTTCCTTCAACATATGAAAAACAGAGGCGCCGAAGGACCCAACCTTATCGTTGTACCTACGTCGGTCTTGCCAAACTGGAACAGGGAAGCAGAGAAGTTTGTGCCTAACCTTAAGAGGGTCATCGTGTACGGCGCACGTCGGGAAAATATTTTCCGAAAGATTGCCGATGCCGATATCGTTGTCACAACCTACGCGCTTTTGCGTCGTGACCTTGAAGA
>CAYJHY010000100.1:0-6744 GCA_964369875.1 uncultured Mailhella sp. | reverse complement strand
GTATTATATTTACCTCTAAAAAATTAATATCGCAAGCATTAACCGTCAAGCTCACGCCGTCAAGGGCTACAGAACCTTTGGGGATAACATAGGGTGCATATTTTTTATCAAAAGAAATACGAAAACAACGCGAATTTTCCACATCGTAAACGTCGGTAAGTTCTCCCATTGTATCAATATGCCCACTTACAAGGTGTCCGCCAAGCCTATCTCCCATGCGCAAAGCCCTTTCCATATTCACTCTTTTTCCTTGGCTTAACAAGGCGATATTGGAGCATGACAAGGTTTCTGCGGAAGCATAGAACGTTAAAACATTATCCGTAGAGCTTTCCACAGTCAAACAAACCCCATTAATTGCGACAGACTCACCAATTACAGGCTTTTCAAAGGTGAAAAGAGGACGTATTCCAAGGCGTGCATCCTTAGAGTTTTTATTATAATAGACAAGTTCTCCTTGTCCTTCGATTAATCCGGTAAACATAGGGACTCCGGTTTAAGATGTATATGTAAATCTTGTCCGACCACCTTACTTTCAATTATCTGAAAACGCAAGGATTCTCTTACGCTCTCGATATGTCTTCCCATAAAAACCGCTTGAAGACTTGGATCCCCCATAACAATGGGAGCCATATAGATAATAAGTTCATCCACAAGGCCAAGATCTAACAGCTTGGAGCCGAGCTTGGGCCCCCCTTCGCATAAAATGTAAGGACAGCTTTGATTCTTGAATAAATCTTCAAGTACTTCTTGAAGTTCAAGTTCAGAGCTGTTCTCACAGGTAGACACACCAATGGCTTTGACTCCACGCTTTTTTAGAGCATTGGCCATAGGGGAAACGGATTGCGCCATTGAGCAGTATAATATAGTTTCATTAGGTCTTTCGTCAAAACAATAAAAATTTGTTTTATCATCATCTGCAAGATTGGGACTTTTCACAACAGGCAAACGGGAACCTATAAAGACAGCTCGAGGTTGTTTTTGTACAGTATTTGTTCTGGCGGTCAGCTTTGGATTGTCCTTGATAAGGGTTTGAGCCCCTACCATTACCGCACCTCCGGAAATACCCACCTTTTCACGAAGTTGCATAAGTACCTCCGAAGAGGCTTCACCGCTGATACGATGGTTGCCGCCAAAGCTGGGGCCAATACGTCCATCTAAACTGGTCGCCATTTTTAAAATTATATAAGGCCTTTTTTTTACAGTCCAAACAAGAAAATCTTCAAGTAAAGCTTTACATTTTTCTTCAAGCACACCTAGAACAACATTAATGCCATGCTCTTTTATATATTCCAAACCACCACGAGCATTTTCATTGGGATCTCTTGTACCTATGACAACATTTTTTATGCCGCTTTCCACAAGAGCTTGACTACAGGGAGGAGTTTTGCCCTCGTGATTACAAGGCTCTAAGGTGACATAAAGAGTACAGTCAGCAAAAGAAATATTTTTTTCATGTTTAATAGATTTATATTGCTCGGAGCATGTCATCAAAAGTGGGTTTGAAAATATGTTTCCGTCTGTTTTGTGAATACCATGTTTTATGGCATCCATCAAACATTCCACTTCAGCATGTGCTTGACCACAGGCTTTATGATAACCTATTGCCACAACCGTTTGTTCATATACTAAAGCAGCACCGACACACGGGTTTGGGGCAGTGTGCCATTTTCCTTTTCCGGCAAGAGATATTGCCTCTTCCATGAATCTGACATGATTTTTATCATTGAGTGAATGCTTTGCTTGTTCGTAATATTGTTCACTAACATGTACACCGGATTGTTCGTTTAACATTGTACTCTCTGTTCATTAAGACTTATATATTGAAAAAATAGCTTATAGCATATCAACAGGCGCTAAGCCAAAGGACGAAATCTGTGCACAAGGTTTAGCAACTTGTATACATTCAATACCCGCTTCATCAAGCATTTGCAAGCTTAATGCATCAGCATAGGCTTCCACATAATATATTTTTTTTATCTGACAGTTTATAAGCATTTTTGTACAGATAAGGCAAGGTCTGGTGGTACAATAGATTTCAGCATTTTGCAAGGAAATACCATGAACAGCGGCCTGAATAATCACATTTTGCTCGGCATGTAAGCCACGACAAATCTCATGTCGTTCACCTGAAGGAATATTGAGTTGCTCGCGTAAACACCCCACCACAGCACAATGTTCGATCCCACTTGGAACACCGTTATAGCCCGTTGCTAAAATTCGCTTATTTTTTACGGCTACCGCCCCAACCTTGCGTCTAATGCACGTCGAACGCTCGGCAACAAGGTTGGTGATGCCCATAAAATATTCTTCCCAAGACATTCTGTCATGGACATTATTTTGCCCATGTACAGAACTATTAAGAGGATTATTTTTTTCTTTCGTATCATTGGATTCTTTTGACAACGTAACTTTCCTATTCATATTGTTATAGAATACAAGAATCTACTTTAATAACATACTTTTATCTCAAAACTACGGCTAGATAGTTTGTTTGAAAAAGCTTATTAAATCATCTACTTCTTCCTTAGTTGTTGCAAAAGAACACATAAGACGCACAACACAAGGTTCGACTTCATAACAATAATAACTTTCCATAAGTTTGTCCATAACTGCCTTATCCATTTTAACAAAAACTGCGTTAGATTGTGGCATTTTCATAGAAAGTCCATCAATTTTGGAAAGCTCAGTGGCAAGATATGTTGTCATATTATTGGCTTTTTTTGCATTTTCAAGCCACAAATCATTTTCAAAATAACATAAAAATTGAGTGGCCAAAAAACGCATTTTCGAAATCAGCTGTAAGGACTGCTTACGAATTCTCATATATTCTTTAGCAACTTCTGCATTAAAAAAGACTATGGCCTCTCCAAAAACCAAGCCATTCTTGGTACCACCCAAAGATAACACATCAATCCCGACATCACGTGTCATTTCTTTTAAACCAACTCCCAATGATGCGCACGCATTGGAAAGGCGTGAACCGTCCATATGTACCAGCAATCCATTTTTATGCGCGTGCTCACAAAGGCTTTTTAGTTCTTCAATGCTGTAAACTGTGCCTACTTCTGTGCTTTGAGTGAGAGAAACAACTCCGGCGCAAGCTCTATGAAATGTAGAACCATCTTGTAAATAATGATCAATATCCGCTATCGTAAGTTTTCCGTTTTTAGCCGGTCTTGCCAGCATTTTTGCGCCTAAAATAAATTCCGGCGCCCCTGACTCATCTGTATTTATATGCGCAACATCGGTACAAATAACTCCTTCCCATGTTCGAAGCATAACTCTGAGTGCGAGAACATTGGCACCAGTACCGTTCAAAGCCAAGCACACTACTATATCATCACCAAAAATTTCTTTAAATTTTTCATCAGATGCCATACAATATTCATCAATACCATAAGGTTTTTGATAGCCTTGATTAACTTTTGCCAAAGCTTCAAGCACAAGAGGATGTGCACCTGCTGTATTATCACTTGCAAAACCGAGCTTTAAGTTTTCAGTCTTTGTCATTTTTTACATTCTCCATAAATCTTTAACGTTTTTTCTACAAAATGATGAAAACTCCAGCCAAAGACAGTATTTTCATTCTCGCCTTTACCTTCAAGTCTTGCGACACAAATTTGACGTAAGTCATCTCTAAATTTTTTATCTTCAAGACTCACAAAAAGGATTTTCATTCTCTCAAAATCCATAGGAGAAAAAAGATATTCACTTGGTAAAATATCTGGCATAACTCCAACATCGGAACCAATAATCGGTGTATGGCAAGCTATCATTTCAAAGGCTACCCTAGCCACGGTTTCGGAAGACAATGAAGCTATTATACCTGCATCCAGCATACGCATGGTGTTCGGCATGTTTTCCACATACCCAAGGCAGTGCAAACGATCTTTCTCGATTCCAAGCCCAAGCCCATACTCATAAAGGTTTTGCATAGTATAATTGCAATCACCGCCCGCAACAACAAGATGAAGCTTGTTTATTTTTTTCTTGTTTTCTTGTCGTTCTTTTTGACAAATACTTGCAAAAACTTGTATGGCTTCATGAAAACCTTTTACAGGATCGAGACGTCCCAAAAGACCAAGCACCACATCATTTTCAGTAAAACCATGCTCGGCTCGCAGTTCTTGCCTTTTGGTTTCATCAGGATAGAATTTTTGCGTATCCACACCGCCAAGCACTGTATATAAATTATTTTTGTCTATACCAAGGCTTGCAAAATGTCTTGTCATTTTAGTATTTGTGGAAATAATGGCATCACATAAATTTTTATGCAAGTAACGATTAAAGAGGTTATTGACGGGAAGACGTTGATCCCCTCGTGTTTTTATAAGGGTAAATTTATATTTTCTTTTTTTCAATGCCCAAAGAAAAAAAGATTCCCCTCTATGACAGTTCACCACATCGGGACGAAAATCTCGACAAATATCATCAATTGCCTTGTAGCATGCTAAAAGCTCCCTTGGATGACAAGAGTTCAACGGTAATTCCAAGGTTTGGAGCCCAAGCTCTTTTGCTTTTTTTATGGGTAAGGAATCAGGAAGTCCCACAACCATAGATGGATGTCCACTTTTTTCAAGACAATAGGCCAAATTCACAGCATACCATGCTGTGGCATTATACCATTTAACATTTATTACTTGAAGGCTTCGCATTCTTTATTTACTTTTTTTCAGTGACAATTCTGTAGCTCTTTGTAAAGCCACACTTAGGTGATGACAAATGTTGTCTTCGCCCACCAACTTTGTAAGACCGGTGTTACGCAACAATCTTCTTGTGGCAGCTGGCACTTCGGCAAGCACAACGTCGTAATCCTTAAGATTTCGTTGCGCTAAAAAAGACTCTAAAACATGAAGGCCTGTGGCGTCAATAGTTGGGACGTCTCTCATTTGTAAAACGAACACATTTACATTTTTGTTAGTTTGACCGATAGCATACTGAAACCTATCCACCATACCAAAGAAAAAAGGCCCGCTGATATTAAATAAATGCACTCCATCCGGTAAAGTTCGTAAGTCAATCAAGTCATTATGATCGTCGCGGATAATGGTTTCATGCTCAATTTCTTTAATATGGCTTGCATAACTCATACGACGCATAAAAAGCAAAGAAGCAAGCAAAACACCTGTATAAACAGCAATCGTCAAGTCAAAAATAACCGTTAAGAAAAAAGTTATCCCCATGACCATAATATCCGAGGAAGGTCCTTTTAAAATATTTTTTATGGCGTGGGTTTCAAACATTCCATACGATGTCATAATCATAACAGCCGCAAGACAAGTAAGTGGAATAGCAGAAATTACAGGTGAAAACCAAAGCACAAAAATCAAAATTAAAAAGCCTTGAAATATAGCAGCAATGGGAGATCGTGCGCCGTTTGAAATATTAGTCGCCGTACGCACCATGGCCCCCGTTGCCGGAATACCGTTAAACATGGAACAGGTAACGTTACCGACCCCTTGTGCCACAAGTTCAATATTAGAATAATGTCGATCCCCTGTCATGCTATCCGCAACAACACAGGTCAATAACGATTCAAGACCTGCCAAAATGGCAATGGTGATGGCATCGGGTAAAAGGATTCTCACCCTTTCAAAGCTAATATCAGGCATTTGGAAAGGAGGGATAATGCCTTCAACCGCTCCATAACGAGATTCTACGGTATGTACCGGCATATCAAAATACCAGACCACCAATGTACCGATAATTACACCACAAACTGCCGCCGGTATCTTTGGGTAGAGCCTATTTATTAAAATCATAATAAAAAGCGAAGACACTCCAAGCCCTAAAGTCAGAGGATTAAAAGTGTCCATTTCTGATAAATATACTGACCATTTAGAAATAAAATCCGGCGGGACATGTGTATTGGCAAGGCCGATAAATTCACCCATCTGCTGTGAAAAAATAATGACCCCAATACCCGAAGTAAAGCCCGTCACCACCGAGTAAGGAATATATTTGACTACCCCACCAAGTCGGAAAAATCCCGCAAGGCACAATATCACCCCTGCGATCAAAGTCGTTATCACAAGACCGTCATAGCCATGGCGGTAAACTATATCATAGACAATAACAACAAAAGCGCCCGTAGGAGCGCTTACTTGAAATCGGCTCCCACCTAGAAGGCCGATAACCAAACCTGCAATAATTGCTGTATTCAAGCCCTGAATAGGATCGACGCCCGAAGCAATTGCACAGGCCATGGCAGCAGGAATCGAAACAATACCAACCACCAAACCTGCGATCATGTCACGAACAAAATCCGCAAAATCATAACCACCACGCAAAACAGAAATAAGCTTCGGGTAAAAAGGTTCGGGCGGTAATTTTATTTGATGGCCTGAAAAGCGACCGCCAACAAAAGTATTCCTATGTGCTATACGGGAAGCTATCCTGTGATATGTACGCGTAAAAACATTCATTGAAAAACTCTTTTATTTTAGGTTTGTTGGTTTAATTTGATTTTATTTTGTTGGGAGGGGAAAAACCTTTTTTGTGAACAAAAAAGCGTTTTTCCCCTCCCAAACCCTCCCCTTTTCCAAAAAAAACTTTAATCTTTAGGGAGTTTTTTTGAAAAAAAGATAAAACTATTTGTTAATTTTAGCTGGCTATGTTTTAACTTCTATTTAACTTCAATTGTGTTTACGAGATAATATCATAATAAATGAAATAAAATATGGTTTTTTAGGAAGGGGGAGTTTGAGGGGGAAACCTCATTTTTTACAAAAAATGGGGTTTCCC
>CAYJHY010000099.1:0-6785 GCA_964369875.1 uncultured Mailhella sp. | reverse complement strand
CACGAGCAACAGCCAAAGAAACACCGAGCATGGCGTTTGCGCCGAGGCGAGATTTGTTATCGGTGCCGTCTAAGTCGATAAGGGTGTTATCGATTTGAACTTGGCGAAGGGCATCCATGCCGATAAGGGATTCAGCAATTTCACCGTTTACATTGGCTACCGCTTGACAAACACCTTTACCTTTGTAACGGCCTTTGTCGCCGTCACGCATTTCAATGGCTTCACGGGAACCTGTGGACGCCCCTGAAGGAACGGCGGCACGACCGACGATACCGGATTCAAGACCAACCTCAACTTCAACGGTAGGGTTGCCTCTGCTGTCGAGAATTTCTCGCGCCCAAATAGATGTAATGGTACTCATACTTGCTCCTTATGAGTGTTAGGAATTTAAAAAAGGTTGACCCGCAAGCCTTAATCCTTCAAGAATAAGATTTGGGTGAATATGATCTATACATGAACTTAACCTTGCTATATCTTTGGCAAAGCCTCCTGTAGCTATAACTACATGGGGGCCGGGCAATTGTTTTTTTAAACGCTCACAAAGCCCTTCTGTCATGGCGACAAAACCAAAAATAAAGCCGTGGTTCATACTGGTTATGGTGTTTCTCCCAACCAATGGGACATCTTCGTCAAGTTCCAAATTAATATGCGGAAGCTTGGCGGTTTCTCGTGCAAGGGCATTATGCGATGACACAAGCCCGGGGCAAATGAGGCCACCCAAATATTGATTATGGGCCACACAATCAAAGGTTGTGGCGGTGCCGTAATCCACGGAAATAATCCCCGGATGGTTAGGATATAATTTTCTTGCGGCATAGGCCGCCATGAGTCTGTCGGCCCCCACTTCATGGGGGTTATCATAGGCATTTTCAAGCTCTATGCTGAAATCTTTTGGAAAATTGAGAGTAGTGATTCCAAGATATCGTTTGCAAGCCATGCAAAAAATTGAAGCGAGCTCGGGCACAACAGAACATAAAAAACTGTGTTCGATACGTTCAACCTTCACGAAATCCAGCATTTGCCGAAGCACAAGACCGAGACTGTCCACGGAATACTGTGAGCGTGTGGGCAAGCTGAAACTGTGAAAAATCTCATTGCCTTTGGATAAGCCAAACTTAATGGAACTGTTGCCTATGTCGGTTAAAAGTACTATTTGTGCCGAGTTTGTCATCTTACGCGCTTTCTTCCGTTTCTTTTTTGACACAAATTTTATGGATTTGCTTGGCGTCAGCACTGAGAACTGTAAACGACCATCCATTAAATTCAAAAACTTCATCTACTTGTGGAACGTGTCCTGCGTGCAAGCTTAAAAATCCGCCGATGGTGTCCATTTCATCGGACTCGAGCGTAATCCCGTATTCATCCAAATCGTCAAGATAGGTACGTCCATTAATCACAAGTTCACTATCACTGATTTTTTGAATATCTTCTTCTTTTGGAGCATCGTGTTCGTCTTCAATATCACCCACAATTACTTCGATTAAATCTTCAATGGTGATAAGACCGCTTGTTCCGCCGTATTCATCCACTACAATGGCGAGATGCTTTTTACGAGCTCTAAATTCCTGTAAAAGATCGGTACACATTTTGGTTTCAGGCACAAAATAGGCTTCACGCATAACGCTGTTCACCAAGGTTTGCCCCTGACATTTTTCATCAATAAGATGGGGGAGAATATCTTTAGCAAAAACAATACCGATGATATTGTCTCTGGTTTCTTCATAGATGGGAATACGAGAATGTCCGCTTTTTATAATAGTACGAGCTATTTCAGCCACACTCACACCACTGGAAGCAAATTCAATGTCCGTTCGGGGTGTCATTACGTCCTGAACTTGGGTTTCGCTCAACTCCAAAACCGAAAGCAACATATTGCTCTCTTCCATCTCCACTTCACCCTCGTTGCGGGCTTCTAAGATGGATTGTTCCAAATGATCGGCATTTTTAGAGCCAAAAAGTCGCCCAACCTTCGACCAAAGCGAACTGTGTGAATCACCGTCCAAAGTATACTCCTTACGTTAGATATTGAGAAAAAGAAATCCGTGTTTTGACTTCTTCAATTTTAATTTCAACCGCCATCGGCTAAAATTATGTTGATTGTTTTTAATATAATTTGATAATCAAGGCTTTGTCAAGGGGTAGTCCATAACAGAAATTATTTTTTATAAAAAATAAAGTAGCTTCAAAAAGCAAACGTCCTTTATCCCCTATTCTTTTTACAAAAATGAAGATACGTCTGTAAAAACACCAATGTATTGGTATAGGTTGCGTGATCTTCCATAAGGGTTTCCAGTTTATGCATTTGTAATACTTGCAAAGAGCCCATTTGTGACATTTGCAGTGGTAAACTTTTGGGTGCTTCGACCGCATTTCTGGCAACCGAACCAAAGACCAATAAAATTCGAGGCCTTACAAAGCGCATAGCCGACCAAAAGAAAGAATTCTCTCCTTGAACAGCAAAGCGAGATTGACCTTCTTCGGTTAGTTCTGCATAGGGAATAAAAACATGTGTGCCTTTTTGATGATTTAAATCCATCAATAGTTGTCGTACGACCTTTTTTCTGCCGTCATGAGCAGAGCCGAGAACATCCTGCTCAAGCCCTTCGTATGTCCATGCAATGCGTATAAGAGAGCTTTTGCCTTCGCTTGCGGGAAGACCAAAACTTTTATGCCATTTATACCACTTATCAGGCCATTCTGCATAATTTAATGTGGGGAATTTTCCTTGTTTTGCCTGTGTTTGTTGCTGAGATGAGCCTTGAGAATGCGCTGTGTTTGTTGGATTTTGACTCACGGGCGCAAGTTTTTTTGAAGCGGAAATATTGTCGTTTTGGTTATAATACCCATCATTACTATAGCTATTTCCGTTTACTTGAGGGGGGTTGCCTGCAATGTGTGCATTTACTTGGGTGACAGGAGAAGCATGTTGTTTAGCCTCACGCTGTTTTTGTAAAAAAGACGACGTGTTATGAGCGTTATTTGAAGAGACGGAAGACCTATTGTTAAGATTTCGACCGTCAAACGTTTTTCCTTTTATATTTCTTCCGTTTTGCTCGTCATCAAGGGCTTGAGAAAGGCTGTTACGCCTCTCATCACTTTTAAGCAATAAATGCCCAAGACCTTGCTTTGCAAAGGAATTTATGATGGAAGAAAACACAAGACTCATTATTTTTCCTTATAAACTTAGGCGGTGCATAACAAGGTGAGCAAATCCCAAGCCAAGTCGGTTTTAGCCATGGTCGGCCAAGCGCTGACTTTGCCTTTGGCTTCGGCAACAACCACTTGATTATCTTTGGTGCCCATGCCGTGGCTCAAAGTATTTCCAACCAAAAGATCGCAATTTTTCTTTTGCAATTTATCCATGGCAAGTTGTGACATTTGAGCAGAACTGCCGTCGGATTCAGCCGCAAAACCAATGATTTTTTGGTGCTTTGCTTTACGTCTGCCAAGGGTTTTCAAAATATCGGGGTTGGGCGCAAAATGCACATCAAAACCTTGCTTATATTGCTCTTTTTTAAATTTTTGAGAAACAAAGCCTGTAGTTGGCAGACCTTGTACAGCGTTTTTTTCCTCGCCTTCACTTGCTTGTGAAAGTGGGCGTGAAGCTTGCGCAACTTGCGCTGTCGGGCGAAAATCGGAAACCGCCGCTGTGAAAACACCGATATCCATTTGTTCCCAAAGATTTTCACAAACCCGAAACATTTCTTGTGCCGAATGGGCATCATAACGGAAAAAGGTATCACTTTTAGGAAAAAATTGTTTTACAGGACCGCATACCGTATGCACTTCCGCGCCACGAAGCCAAGCGGCCAAGGCAAAGGCTGCCCCCATGCTTCCTGTGGATTTATTGGTCCACACTCGTACCGCATCCCATTTTTCTTGGGTGGGGCCCAAGTTTACCATGACTTTTTTGCCAAACAAATCTTGCTCGGTCAAAAGTTTCAAGGTTTCTAAGTAAATATGTCCGATTTCTGCAAGCTTCCCTGTTCCATGTTCTTGGCATGCCACAGTTCCACAATCGGGAGACATTAGAAAATAGCCTCGTTCAAGCAAAGTATCCACATTCTGTTCGGTGGCCACATTCGCCCACATTTTGGGATTCATTGCGGGGGCTAAAAGCACAGGCCCGTCAAAAGCAAGTGCCTGACACGCCAGCATTTCATCCGCCAGACCCATAGCAAGACGGGAAAGGGTTGAGGCCGTAGCAGGAGCAATAAGCATGGCATCGGCAACTTGTCCCGGCTCCAAATGGGCAAAAGGACTTGTGTGGTCAAACATTTCACCATAAACAAGGCCGGCTCCCAGAGCTTCGAAGCTTAAAGGGGTCACAAATTTTTGCGCAGAAGGTGTCAAAGTAACATTAACCTGTATACCGCAATCTTGGAAACGACGCATAAGATCAAGCATTTTATAAGCCGCAACCGAACCACAAACCCCTAAATGAAGCCTTTTTTGCTTATAATAATCAAATATCGGGAAGTTACCGAGCATGCCATATCCTTCAGGCTAATTTGTTTATTTTAATTTTTTTTTGGGGGGGGAAATGATTTCCCCCAACCCCCCTCATTTATTTTCTTTTTACTTGCTAAGGCAAGTAAAAAGAAAATTCACGGGGTTTCCAAAGGGAATCATTCCCTTTGGTGGGGAGTTTGAGGGGTAAAACCCCTCAAGTTAGAAGCTCTGCATAATTACAAACGTAATTATCAATAAGAATTTAATTTTTAAATTGGAATTACATGGAGTTGTACTTTAGAGCACGGCATGTATATAGCAATTATTTAAAAAGGGACTCGGAGCCAAAAGAATCAAAGTTTTGCTCTGTTGTGCTGTCCGTAGGGTTCATAATGCTTTGCACATTTTGGCCAAAACCACCGCCTACTTGACTGATCATCCATACTTCAAGTTTGGCTTCAATGGTTCCGTCCTCAATAGTCACAATCAAATAGCGACCGCCCTTCTGGTACAGTTGCATGGTGCGTTCACCTTGTACGATACCAAGCATCATCCAACCTTGATTTTTCAAGTTGTGTGCCATGGCCGCGCCGAGGGAATTGTGCTCCACTCGTCCACCAAAGGTTTCACGTCCAACTTTTTCACCGCTTGAACTGATAGTAGTCAAGGTTTCATCCGCTTTTGATTTCATATCTACAGGGATAGGAACATCGGGGAATTGACTGGTATAAACACTGGTCACTTCAGTTGTAGTGGCAAAAGGATTGGTAACATTTAGATTATCCATAGAGCAAGCGCTCAAAAATAAGGCACAACCAATTAATATCTTTTTCATGTAGACCTCACTGTTTCGCTCATATTATAAAAGGAATGAATTAAAATCAAATTAAAAAAGAGTTTGTACCCTTGCACAGCAACGACAAAAACCCCACCCAATTTTTTTGGGCAGGGTTATTGCACTTTTGGTGCGCAAATTTGCACAAAGTTTGCTTTTTCTTTTGCAAAAACAAAAGAAAAAAACAAATCTTAGTTGTGGTGACGGCTAAGAGGCTTAATACGCGCTGCTTTACCGCGAAGTTGACGCAAGTAGTAAAGGCGAGAACGACGCACACGGCCGCGTACGAGAACTTCAACACGGTCGATAAAAGGAGAGTGTAATGGAAGAATACGCTCAACGCCTACTCCGTCAGAGATCTTGCGGATGGTAAAGGTTGCATCTGTGGTACCGCGTTTAATACGAATAACGTTACCTTGGAACACCTGAATACGTTCTTTTTCGCCTTCGACAATGCGCAAGTGAACTTTAACGGTATCACCTGAGCGGAACTGAGGAAGGTCAGAACGCAAATGTTCACTTTCAATTTTTCTAATAATGTTCATGTGGCTCTCCTTGCGAGAAATGTATCGCTTGTTGCTATAATTTGTTATTTGTTTGCAATTTGGTATTTTCGTCATACACAATTTGCACAAATTCTTAACGTCTTCAGCAAACGGTATTTATTACCTAATTAAAAGACTTTTGGCAACACTTTTTTTTCTCAATTAAATAAACGTGTTGCAAAAAGCTATTCCATATCACCGAGCAATCTGTCCAACATTATGGCGCACGCGGCACGCACAGGCAGATGATTGTATGTACCCGCCCAGCGAATGGGGGATAAAATGGCGTGGCAACGGTGAAGCACTTCAGGCGCTAAACCGTGGCTGGTTCCAAGAACGATAAGAATGGCGTTATCATCAAGGAGAGTCTGCACTTTGGCAAAACTTGTGGCTTTTCGCACCTCTCTTCCCTTTTTATCAAATTCGGCTTGGGCTGTTGTGCCAAGCAAAAGAGGTGGCATGCCTGATTTCTCATGAACAAAGTCAACCACATCATCCAAAGAATGCGCCGCATTCACAAGACTGAGCGCCTTGGCACGGTCGGGATTGGATTTTGCCCCTGCTCCGTGTGTCCAATGGGAAACCAAAGTTTTGAGTAAGTTTTGCTGATCTTCTAAAGGCGTTACCACACTGAAAGAAGCAACACCATAAGTGCATGAAATTCGTGCTATATCGTGAATATCGAGATTTGTCAAAGAACTTGTTCCCGAAATTTTCGATTTTAAGAGCACAGGATGATGTAAGAGCGCGATATGTATATTTTTTCCGCGACGAAATTTAATTAAAGAATTTAAGTAGTTTCTGTCAGAAAAACCTAATTCCGCTCGATTGAGAAGTTCTTTGCGACAAGATAAGGTCATGCTAAGAGAAGCTTTTCGACGCCAAGCATCAATGTGGGCATGGTTGCCCTGCAAAAGCTCCTCGGGAACTCGAAGCCCTTGAAAAGTTTCGGG
>CAYJHY010000098.1:0-6878 GCA_964369875.1 uncultured Mailhella sp. | reverse complement strand
CTGTTTCTTCACTAAGTCTTGTGCCTAGTCCACCAGCAAGGATAACTACTTTCATGTGTACCTCTGTATGTTATAGCCTGTTATTTATATAAGAAGCAGCTTGTTTCCAGAATATTCAGTGGTTCTTTTTTCATTTTTTTACATAGCCAAATATTGAAAAAACGCTCATGTAGGAATGCGGGTATGCGTGCTTGATAAGTACCTGCATGAACGCTTAAATCTGCGCGTTTTTCGAGCTCAAAGAGCATGGGGAATATCCATTCACAAAACTCTTTGAACAATTCTTTTTTCATTACGAAAATGGTTGAAAGATACATTTTATTATTAGTTAAAATTTCTGTCATTTCTTCTGAGTAATCAGGGTGGAATTCTATAAGAATTTCTTTAAAAATATCCATGTATTCTTTAGGGTGCATCAATGCGAAGAAGTCTTCAACAGAGGTTTTGGTATAATGAGGATTTACTAAGACCATGTCATATGCATTGAGTTTATTAAATGTTTCGGTTTTGTAATGCTGTTTGCCAAATTCCATATAAAGCTCAGGAGGATAAGTATAAATATAAGTCTGGAGGAATTCGTCTGTATTTTGATCGGATTCGGAAAGATTGAGCACTCTTCTGTAGTGTGCAAAGCCGATATATTTGTTTTCCGGATTCTGATCGATAAAGTTTTTCCATACCCAGTAGTGTGCGGTTAACTCTCCAAAGAATGGGTTTTTTTCGCTGATATGATCTCCTTTTTTGTCGTCAAAAAAGTATTCCCGTTTTTCTAAGGGTGAATTACCTGTAAAAATAGGCCTATACACATTACTATGTAAATATAAAGAACCTGCATCAAGTTGCATGGTTGGTCTATCATGGTAAATGGAGAAAATACTGATATGTGGGTGCTTGTTTTTGTAGTGTAAGTAACCCCAGACTTTAAAAGAATGTTGTAACTTGTCTTGAAAGCATAAAGCTTCGACTCTTCGGTGCTGGCGATCGCTAAATAATCCTTTGTCGGAATCGAGGCAACCGAAAGTATAACTCAGATCCCATCTGTCCGGGTAAAAGAATTCTCCTTCACAATTTATCACTCCAATTTCATAACCCAGACCGGTGAAGTGTCGTGAAATATTTTCTGAACCCCCTTCCAGATTATAGCATTCAAATTTATATTTAATACACTTGTCTTGCATGTGATTAAGGTAAACTTGGCGATCCATTAAAACGCCATTGGTTCTTATGTGAGGGTTCGGGAAAGAATATAATCTTTTATTGGTAAAGACGTGCTTGTATTTTTTCCAGTAAGCAGTTCTATCGGCAGGCGTTATCTCGTTATCCATAAACTTTCGAAGGTTTGGAAGACTTTCCCATGAACCAAAAGCACCAACCATACCGAGCTTAGGGTTTTTGTTTGTATGATATTCAAAATATTGTAGCCAGTTGTCATAAAGAATGACACTTGAAGTATTAAGGCAAAAAATAAAGCGTTCGGATAGTTTTTGGGAGGCTCGGGCATAGGCCATAAAATCATAGCCATCGTCAGGTAAATCTATAATATTTGCCTTGGCGTTTTTGCTAAGGGTTTGTAATTTTGCATAATTTTGTGGATTTTCTTCAAAACCTTTGGCTATAATGTGCAAATTATGCTCGCAACCGGCAGGGTGTGCGTGGTAGGAGGCAAAAAAGTGTTCGATTTCTTCAAAACTATTTCCGGTGCCTCGTGCTAAATAAAGAACATCAATCATAATTGTGATTCCGCCTGTCTAGATAATTTCTGCTTGAGGAATAGCGACAATAAATTTACAGTCCCATTCTTTCGTATAATCTAACTGTTTTATAATTTCTTCTTTTATATTCCAAGGAGTAATAAGAATATAATGAGGTTTTGTTTCTTTGATTTTTTCGGGGGAATGAACATAAATATGAGACCCAGGTAAATAAGTGTTTTGTTTATGAGGGTTGAGATCTGCGCAATAGTCAATAAAATCTGTGGAGATTCCACAGTAGTTGAAAAGAGTATTGCCTTTTGCCGCGGCACCATAGGCCACAATGGATTTACCTTGGGCCTTAATCTTACAAAGCATCATAAGTAAGTTTCTTTTGGTTGTTTTAACTTTTTCACCATATTCGGCATAGCTTGCCATATTGGTTAAACCGAGGCTTATTTCTTGTCCGAGAACCGCATCTACTTGTGGCGATTTTTGATGACTTGCTTTATCGTGACAAGCAAAAATACGAAGAGAGCCGCCATGGGTGGGGATTTCTTCCACATCATAAATTCTTAGTCCCTTACTTGCGAATAGCTTTTGACAAAAAACAAGGGACAAATAAGAATAGTGTTCATGATAGATAGTGTCGAATTGATTATATTTTATCATGTTATAAAGATGGGGGAATTCGACAGTGATTGTGCCTTCTTCTTTAAGTGTCATGCGCAAGGCTTCCACAAAATCGTTGATATCAGGCACGTGTGCAAGAACGTTGCACATACAAATAAGATCTGATTTTGGTAGGTTTTTGGCAAGTTTTGTACCAAAAAAATCAATTAAAGTCTTCACACCTTTTGCCATGGCGGCATCCGCTACACTTTTGCAGGGCTCAATGCCAAGGTTTGGGATATTTTTTTCATTGAAATATTGTAGTAAATAACCGTCGTTGCTGGCGATTTCCATAACGTGCGAGTCGTTGTCAAGTTTTAAACGCTCGCTTATCATCTCACAATAATTTTTGCTGTGGGCAAGCCATGAGGAAGAAAATGAACTGAAATAGGCATAATCTTCTCGAAAAAGTTCATCGGAACGGCTAAAATCTTGGGTTTGCACCAAAAAACACGCAGAACAAACATAGACTTTTAAAGGATAGGTCACTTCTGGGGCGTTGACGTGCTCTGGCTTGATATAATCATTGGAGATTGGAGACATGTTAAGGTCTACCACAAGTTGCTCAAGAGGGGTTTGGCAGTGTCTACATTTTAGCATGGTTCTATCCTTGAGTAAGTATGTTGGCTAAGGCTTTGTCAAAATCATATTGAGGCGTATAACCCACTTCGTAAAGCATTTTACTGTTATCGCCGACAATAAGGTCCGGTTGATTGCTTTCTAAATGTTTAATATCTAATAAATATTCTTTTTTGACTTTTTTTGCAATAGTTTGAGCGAGCTTGCTTAAGCTTTCGCCTTTACCTGTGCAAAGATTTACGGAACCTTGGAATGTTGCATCGGCAAGGGCGGCAAAGGCGTTGCCAAGATCCTTGGTATACATATAATCTCTTTTTAAGTTACCGTAATTGATGCTGACGGTTTGTTCGTTTTGAAGGTTTTGGATGATTTGCGGAATAAGCCTTTTGGGGTTTTCTTGGTGTCCGTAAACATAGAAAATAATACCCCAAGCAAAGGCGATGTCGTTGTGCTCGCAAAAAGCTTCGGCAAGGCGTCTGAGCCCGTCCTTAGCTTTGGCATAGGGAGTGAGTGGATTTTTTTTATGTTCTTCCGCCAAAGGTTCTGATGAGTAGTCGTATTCCGAGCAAGTTCCCGCAAGTATAGCTCGTTTTCCTCCATTTTCTTGAAAATGTTTGAGTAGACAAAGGCTTGCGCGTACGTATTCAAAATTAAGATTAGAGGTCACGTAATCATTTTCGGTAATCCAAGCAAGATGGAGCAGACAATCGGCTTTCACTTCTTGTATGACTTTTCTTATATCATGTTCATCAAAAAGGTCGCAACCAATATATTTTAATCTTGTTTCAGATTTTGTCTGTTTTGGATTTCTGCACAGGGCGTACACTTCAAAACCCCGCTCAAGCAAAGGATGAAGACATTCTTTGCCGATGAGTCCGGTAGCTCCTGTCACTAAAATTTTTTTTGTTGCCCTTGTTACCACAAAATTTTCCCTTGTAAGATATTTGATTTCACTAAACTTAAATGAAGTGTTTAGCGCATATCCATGAGGTTATCAGCTTAGTATTTACCGGATATGCTCTAAAGCAAATTGTAATTTTTGTCTCTCTCATTCATGATACATTCGCCGAGAATGCACCATTCGATACCGATTTTTGGGTCATTATAACGAACACCGGCGGCGGCTTCGGGGGCATACATAGCATCTATTTGATAGTAAATAACTGTATTATCGCGTAAGGTTTGGAAGCCGTGAGCACAATTTTCAGGAATATAGAGCATTTTTTTATTTTCTTCTGAAAGTTCAAAACTTTCCCATTTCATGTATGTCGGGCTGTCTTCACGTAAATCTACCAACACATCAAGGCATGCTCCTTTAAAACAAGAAACCAGTTTGTTTTCTGAAAAGGGTTCTTTTTGAAAGTGCATACCTCGTATAACCCCCTTTTTATAGTTGGTTGAAAGGCTACACTGTTTGATGGAAAAATTAATACCGACTTTAGCAAATTCTTCAACGCAAAATTGTCTTGAGAAAGAACCTCTTTCGTCTGTAATTTCATCAGTTTCTATAAGGTATGCGCCTTTTATGTTTAGTTCTGTAAATCTTAATGCCATAGAATACTCCGAGTCAGAAATGGGACCTTTGCAAAACCTGTTTTGTAGGGTCAATTGAAACCAAGTGCTTGAATGTCTTTTTAGAGCATTTCTTGATTAAGATTTTTTAAGTGCTCTAAGTATGTGTCAAAATTTAGTCAAAAAAACTTGGTTTTTAAGGATTAGTTTTCAGTTTAGAAAATCTGCAAAATCTGTGCCAATCATGATTGATGTTGGTTTTCAAAAAAAGTTGTAAAAAAAATTTTACTATACTTTAACTGCTTTTATTGTTAATATATTTTTTTTTATCGTATTTACTTAATGTAATTAATGATTTATTCGCTTTACGGCTCGTAGTAAATTGAAATAATGAGATTTTAATTGTCATTGTGGATGAAATAAGATATAAGAAAATCATTAAACAGGTGATGTCTTATGATTTTACACGTTTCAATATTCATAGGAGTTTTTTTATGTGTGGTATTATAGGTTACTGTGGGCATAGGCCTGCTGTCCCTTTGGTTATGGAAGGTTTGGCACGTCTTGAATATCGCGGTTATGATTCAGCCGGAGTTGCTTTTGTACAAGCACAAAAACTTGAAACGGTAAAAGCCGAAGGAAAACTCGTAAAGCTTGGGGAAAAACTAGCTTTACAACCCAGCAGTATTGCAACCATTTCCATTGGTCACACACGTTGGGCTACTCACGGTTTGCCTGTTGAAAAAAATGCCCATCCTCATAAAAGCCAAAATCATGCTCTGGCCATAGTGCATAATGGTATTATTGAAAACTTCCAAGAAATTAAAGATGAGCTCGCTGAAAAAGGGTATACGTTTGTTTCTGAAACGGATACCGAGGTTTTGGCGAACCTTATTGCCTATGAACTTGATATTGTGCTGGAAAAAGAGTTTGGCGAGGGTTCAATTTTTGCTGAAAAACACCCTCAATACTTAGAAGATTCCCTTAAAGATCCAAGTAGGTTTTTATCTCTATATGAAGAAGCATTTAGGAATGCTCTGAAAAAAGCTCACGGTGCCTATGCTGTGGTTATGATAAGCCCACTTATTCCCAAACATATTTTTGTGGCAAGGCTTGCCGCTCCATTGCTTCTCGGTATTGGGGTAGGTGAATTTTTTGTGGCTTCGGATGTACCTGCTTTTTTACCGTATACCCGAGAAGTCGTCTTTTTGGAAGATGAAGAAATTGCGATTCTCAGCCCACAAGATTATGTAGTGAAGTCTTTGCAAAGCGGTGCGGTTCAGGAGAAAACGATTCATCATATCAATTGGGATTTGCAAGGAGCCGCAAAAGATGGCTTTAAGCACTTTATGCTTAAAGAAATTATGGAGCAACCGAAGGTTTTACGTGATTGCTTGGTGGGGCGTATCCAAAACGAAGAAGTTCTCTTACCTGAACTGGCTAAACTCTCACCTTCAAAGAGTATTAAAATTCTAGCTTGCGGAACTTCCTATAACGCCGGACTTTGGGCTCAAACCTATCTTGAGTCTTTGGCAAATATTCCTGTAACCATTGAAATTGCTTCTGAATTTCGCTATCGTAAGCCTATATTGAATAAAGATGAACTTATTGTGGTTATCAGCCAATCGGGGGAAACCGCCGATACTTTAGGCGCCTTGCGCCTTTGTAAAAGCATGGGCCATACCGTACTTGCCATTTGCAATGTGCTCGGCTCTTCCGTTACTCGTGAAGCTGATGTAACGCTTTACACACAGGCAGGGCCTGAAATCAGTGTGGCATCCACCAAAGCTATGCTTAGTCAAATGGTGCTTTTACTCCTTTTTGCATGCCATTTGGGACAACAGCAAAATCCCTGCCCTGAAAAGGCCAAAAGTAGGGCAGAAATTCTCAAAGAATTACTGCGTTTACCGACGGTGTTGGAAGAAATTTTACCGGAATTACGGGAGAGAGCAAAAAGCCTTTCTAAAAAATATGCTTTTGCCAAGAGTTTTTTCTATCTTGGGCGAGGAAGCGCGTATGCTTTGGCTCTTGAGGGCGCATTAAAGCTTAAAGAATTATCGTATATTCACGCCGAAGGCTACGCTTCCGGTGAGATGAAACACGGCCCCATTGCTCTTATCGATCCGGATTTCCCTAGCTTTGTGATTGCTTTTAATGATGAACATTTCCAAAAGGTGCGTTCAGGTATTTTAGAAGTACAGTCAAGACAAGGTAAAGTTATCGCTTTGCTTGAGCAAGGATGCCAAGTGGATTCTGAAGATGTTTGGTTCTTGCCAAACTCACTTCTTCCTGAAATTCTTGCGCTGCCCGCCATGCAATTGTTTAGCTACGAAATGGCTGATTATTTAGGAAAAGACGTGGATCAACCGCGTAATCTTGCAAAAAGTGTTACTGTGGAATAATAAAGGTTTAACATATCATGGC
>CAYJHY010000097.1:0-6886 GCA_964369875.1 uncultured Mailhella sp. | reverse complement strand
AACATATCTTTTTGTTCTTTGTCTTCAATTCCTTCAGCCAAACAGTTTGAAGTACCGAGCTCTTTAATTGTTTTTATAATATTTCTTACTAAGGTACGGTTTTGTGAACTTGTCACAATGTTATCGATAAGTCCTTTATCAATTTTCACTTCATCAAATTCATTGGTTGTAAGCATCAATAGGTTTGAATGTTTTGCCCCAAAATCATCAAGTGATACATGAAAACCAACCTCTTTAAGGGAATTGAGTTTGTTATTAAAAAATTCAAAGTCCATTTTATCGATACTTTCGGTAATTTCAATGGCAATATATTCATGGGGAATATTGTACTTTTTACAAGTTAGAACCACTTCCTCTACCACGTCATAGGCAATAAAAGTCACCCTTGAAAAATTGACGGCAATTTTAACAGGTCGTTGTTTCTTTATAAGTGTTTTCAAAACCTTACAAACTTCTTCTAAAACAAAAAAGTCCAAGTGTCTGATTGTTCCTTCATTTTCGTAAATGGGAATAAATCGATCGGGAGAAACAAGTTTGCCATCACGGCCATGTTTTCTGACGAGCGCTTCCGCGCCCACAATCAAACCTGTTGTAAGATAAACTTTTGGTTGTAAAAAGATAAAAAATTCACCATTCTTGATTTCATCGAGCAGAATCCCTGTGGGGTTTGTTCGAGATTGAACAGCCACATCACCCTTTTTCTTGTAGTAGTTCTGCTTTTCAGCATACATAATTTCAGTAGCATGGGCGATACCTTGACGAATATTAATGTTTTTACCTTGCCAAACTCCGCCCACAGCAAATGAAAATTCTTCGATATTTTTTTCTATATTCCGTAAAGAGGCCAGCAAAACAGTAAAATCAACCTCAGCAATATTTTGACAAAGTGCTATAAATTCGTCACCTGATAGGCGAAAAAGATCGCCATCTATATTTTCTGCTAAAATGGCAGATATTCGTTTAAGAATATAGTCACCGTGTTCTTCTCCGTAAAGCTCATTGGCTTTTTTGAGACCGTTAATGGTAACATGAATAAAACCAAGGGAACTGAGAGCCCTTGTATTTACCTCTTCAAGCAACGCAATATATTTATTTCGATTGTACAAACCGGTTAAAGCGTCATTATACGAAAGATGTTCTAAGCGCTTCAAAACTTTATCTTTCTTCATGTCATCGGCAACAAAGATTTTAACCGAATGCAACAACGCCAAATCGTTCACCATGCGCCTTGGATTGTCCACCCCCATAAAAGAGGTTATTTTTCCTTGTTCAAACAAAGGAACCATCAGTACCGATTGAGAATCTGTTTTATCCAAGAATTTATAAAGATCCGAGGAGTGATCTAATTCCATATGGATATCTGAAATAATCACTTCACCATCTACGGAGAATTTTTCCAAAATAGGTTTCAGTTCATCAAGAACAATAGTGGGGTTATCGTGTATTGATGCCAACTCTTCGGAAGAACTCCACTCAAAAATATTATGGGCTACATTATTGATGGCATCAAATTCAAAAATATACGCTCTGTCGGATTTATAATATTCGCCAACGATGGCAAGAAGATTGGCAATCGAATCTGCAAGTTCCCCTTCATCAAAAAGGGTATGTATACATTTTACTAAGGTTTCTTCAAGTAAGAGTTTTTGGGTTAATGCCTCAAACTGTTCTTTTTGGACGGTTGTATCAGAAAGAATAGTTAAACGTGCGTACTTCCCGTCAACATCAACAAGACTATTAACAAAGGAGTAATATTTACCTGTGGTTTCACACTGCAAGACCCTGCTAAGTTTTCTATCGGGAGTCAGAAGGGCGTTATTACAGTTTTCACACGGGGCATTCTTTCTGTGAATAAGGTCATAACATTTTTTTCCGACAAAAGTCGCATCGGGAGGACTCATAAAAAGAGTTCTTGCCGCTTGGTTGGCATATAAAACATCATATGTCTCAAGATCGGATATATAGCACACAATATCTTGGTTATCCATTGCTAAGCGTGCTAAATCTTCATGCCTCATAAAACTACCCCACACTACAAATTATTACTTACTTGTATTGAATAATAAAATAAAAATACGCAACTTTTTTAGTTATCATAAGAAATATCACAAAAAAACAGCTTTGTAAAGAAAACTCCCCTTCAAGAATTTCATTAAAAAAACTGTTTTATAGATATGTTGTAGCAGAAACAATTTATAGCATTTTCCATTGCTACACGCATGCATCTTCAGACATAATCCCAATAATAATTCTGTCAATACCCTAAAACTTTATCGGCTTTGAAGGTTATTTAGTTTACAGCAATTTCAAAACTATTAAAACTGCTGTAAGAAAAATCCCCTACTTTATAATACTAAAACAGGGGATAAACTAAACAGTTTTATCATATCAATGTATACAAGATTGTGCCGTTGCCACTCAGCATAGTAATTTCGATCGAAACTACTTATCTGTAAATTTTATAGAGCCTTACCATAGGGTAAAAAGGAACCTTTCTTGGTTTCCTTTGCTTTATACATGGTACTGTCTGCCAATTGCAGTAATTCCTTCACTTCTGAAGAATGCTTCGGACAAAAAACATAGCCACCTGAAAGTGTCACAGGATATTTTGCCCCTTTGGGATCTTCAATAAAAGTGTTTTTATAGAGTTGGTGTAAATCTTGTATACTTTGCTCAAGTTCTTCGTAAGAATAATCCCCATAAAGTAACAACACAAATTCATCACCACTGAGGCGTGCTGTAATTTTTCCGTCAAAGGGAAAATCTTTTATAACCTCGGCCGCCTTGGTAATAAATGCATCTCCATAGGCATGCCCCCACGAATCATTTACAAATTTCAAATTATCCAAATCAAGCATAAGCAAAACAGCATTGCCGACCGTTTCAGGTTGCTCGATAAGGGTAGTAATTTGTTCTAAAAAAGCGCGTCGATTATAGATACCGGTAAGATAATCCATATCACGTTCAAATTTAATATGTTGCTTTTCATTTATCTCGTCAGTAATATCAAGAATTATTCCCCAATCACTGTCTTGCTCGCTGTAAAGCTTTATTTTAAGATAAGAAGTTTTCCCGCGGTGTTCAAAAATAAACACATCTTCCTCAAGATAAGGCTTTGCCATAATTTCTTGAATACGTTTTAAAAAATATTGAGGAACAGCGATTTTTTCACCTCGTTCGTCCATAGAAACATCGAGAATTTCTCCCAACTTACTGGTTGCGTAAATAACATCAGCTCTATGTTCATATACAGCTAAAGGGAGATTAACATATTGAAAAATTGTAGAAAATCTCTTTGAAGAGTTAATCACACTCTGCACCATCAAGTTAATATTATGACTTAAGCTCTCAAATTCAGAAAGCCCTTGAACCTGCATCTTGTACTCCAAATCACCTTTTGTGATTTTGTTCATACCATCTCTTAGTTGAAAGAGTTTATTGAGAACAACTCGATCAAGCATAAAATAAATGCAAATCATAAGAAGTGTGCCAACCAAAAGGCAACTTATTATAACGAATATGATATTTGAAAACGCAAATTTATAAATACTGCTATTAGGTTCAAAAACACCGATAATCAATTCGTCAGTGTATTGAAAAAGACTTTGTCCGACAGTTTCATCTATACGTGTACGAAAATTTTTCCCGTCCACAACGTCAGAAGCATTCAAAGCACTTGCGACTACTTCAATATCACTGATGTTTTTACCGATAATGCTTACGTTTGTAGAGCTTACAATATGTTTACTTTTGGCACTTAAAGCAAATATAGTTACATCGGGAGAAGGCGCTAGACGGGAAAAAATATATTGCAACTCAGTTTCTTGCATCGCCCTTCGAAGCCTTATAGGGTCAATACCGATTTGGACAATATATTCTTTATCTTCACTCCAAATGGCAAAATACTGCATTTCTTTATTTTGACCTGAGTTCACTGTTACATCTTGCGCTAATCTCAAGTTTTTATCTTCAAGCATGGGAAGGAAAAAAGCAATCTGTTCTCCATCCCGAAGGGTAAAGCCATAGAAATCCGGTAGGGTTCCTGCAAAAATCACCCCGTCTTTATCAAAAATATGAATTTGATCCACTTGTAAAAGTTTACCGATTCTTTGCATTTCCGGAACATTATATAACACTTCAGGATTGGTATACAAAATATAATCAAGCATTTCCGTTCGAATAAAGAAATCTTCGTTCAAATCTTCTTTTAATCTATCTATTTCAATAGAATTTTGCTGTAAAAGTTCGACAATTTGCTTTATTTGCAATTGAGCGGTTACTTTAAAATTATCTTCTGCAGACTTCAACAAAAGAGACGCACTTAAAGCCATAACTGCTAAAGTACCGATAAATACAACTAAAATGAGTCTCGTTATAATAAATTTTTTCATATAATGAAAAACCTTTCTACATATGTCCATTAATCATTTTGCAACCAAAGAGAAGACACCTTTAAATCAGAATATAAAATTTTCCGATTTTAGTCAAATAGAATTCCAAAAATAACATAAAAATAAATATATTATATTTTATTTCCAAATTAAAGAGTTGTAAAAAACATGTACTTTTAGTAGCATAAAAAAGCATAATAAAATTTAAACCATGAGGTTTGTATGTCCTTATCTCTTTCCAGACGTATTTCTGATGAATTATCTCTTCCTGAACAACATATTGCAAAAACCATCGCCTTACTGGACGAAGGGGCAACCATTCCTTTTTTGGCTCGATATCGTAAAGAAATGACAGGCGGGCTTGACGAACTTGAGCTTGCCACAGTCAGAGATTCTCTTGAACGCCTTCGTGCGCTTGATACCAGAAAATCAGCCATTTTATCCGCACTAAAAGAAAGGGAACAACTGACAGACGCTTTGGAAAAAGCTATTTCAGAAGCTATAAACCTCAGTATCTTAGAAGACATTTATTTACCCTATCGCCCAAAGCGTGTTACCCGTGCGGCCAAAGCAAAGGAACGCGGATTACTCCCCCTTGCCATGGATATTCTAAAACAAAATCCTAACACCAAAGATAAAGAGAAACTTGAACAACTGGCGACAGCTTTTGTGGTCACCAAGGACGATGCATCCCTTTGTGTGACAGATGTGGCAAGCGCTCTTGCAGGAGCTCGTGACATTATAGCCGAAAACATTTCTGAAGATTTGCAAAGCCGTAAAAACTTACGAGCACTTTTTATGCGTAACGCCAAACTTCATTCAAAAGTAGCAAAGGACAAAGAAGAAAGCGGAGCAACCTATCAAGATTATTTTGACAGAACCGAACAAGCTTCAACCATGCCGGCGCACAGAATTTTAGCTGTTTTACGTGGGGAAAGAGAAGACATTCTATCGGTGAACATTCGTCCGGATGATGCGGGAGCCATAGAACTTCTGGAGAAACAATGGATTTTTATCAATAACCATGCAGGCGCAAGCCAAGTTTCTTTAGCCATTAAAGACGCTTGGCAACGACTGCTCGCACCATCCCTCGAGACGGAGTATAGAAATGCTTTACGAGAGCGAGCCGAAAAAGAGGCCACCCTTGTTTTTACCGCAAATCTACGTAAACTCCTTCTCGCCTCACCCTTAGGCCCCAAAAGAACCTTAGCCCTTGACCCCGGCTGGAGAACAGGCGCAAAACTTGTATGCCTTGACTCTTTTGGCACGCTTTTACATCATGAGGTCATCTACCCTCTGACAGGCCAAGAACAAGCTAAAAAAGCTACAGAAATAGTTCAAAAACTTTGTAAAAAATACCAAATCGAAGCCATTGCCGTAGGCAACGGCACCGCCGGTCGTGAAACAGAGGCTTTTGTAAAAGGACTTGGATTGGCGCAAGATATCGCCGTTATCCTTGTGGATGAACGTGGAGCATCGGTTTATTCCGCGTCAGAGGTTGCCAGAAACGAATTCCCAAATGAAGATGTAACAGTGCGTGGAGCTGTATCCATCGGCAGAAGACTTATGGATCCTTTGGCAGAGCTTGTAAAAGTCAACCCTGCTTCCTTAGGTGTTGGGCAATATCAACACGATGTAAACCAAACAGCTCTACACGACGCTTTGGGCGAAGTTGTCGCTTCTTGTGTAAACGCAGTCGGTGTAGATATGAATACCGCAAGCGGCGAACTTTTGAGCTATGTTTCAGGCATAGGCCCCGCGCTTGCAAAAAATATAATTGCTTACAGAAAGGAAAACGGGGCATTCAAAACAAGAAAAGAACTTCTAAAAGTCCCTCGCCTTGGGCCTAAAGCCTATGAACTCTCCGCCGGTTTCTTACGCATTCCAAGTGGCAAAGAACCTCTTGACTCAAGCGCCGTGCACCCCGAGCGTTATGCCGTGGTTAAACGTATGGCAGACGATGCCGGTTGTTCCGTAGCTGAACTTATCAAAAGCGACGATGCTCGTAAACGTATACAGCTTAGCAACTATGTCGACGAAAATATCGGACTTCCCACGTTGCAAGACATTATGACAGAGCTTGCTAAACCGGGAAGAGATCCACGCCCGCCTTTTGAACTTTTCAGCTTTGCCGAAGGGATTACCGCCATCGAACATTTAGTCGAAGGTATGGAGCTGAACGGCATTGTCACCAATGTCACCCAATTTGGAGCCTTTGTTGACATTGGGGTTCATCGTGACGGTCTGGTGCACATCAGTCAGCTTGCCAATGCTTTTGTGAAAAATCCTCACGAAATCGTCAGCACAGGCCAAAAAGTACGTGTCAAAGTCATGGATATAGATGTTAAACGTGGTCGCATTAACCTCAGCATGAGAGATCTTGGCAAAAGCTAAATTTATTTAATTTATTTTTCTTGGGAGGGGGAGAACCTATTTTTTGAAAAAAATAGGTTCTCCCCCTCCCAAACCCTCCCCCTCTCCCCAAAAAACTTTAA
>CAYJHY010000096.1:0-6963 GCA_964369875.1 uncultured Mailhella sp. | reverse complement strand
TGTCACTTTCTTCGCCCTTGAAGTCAAGCATTTTTTTTATGTTATTTTTATTTTACTTATTTTTGGGAGGGGGAAAACCCTCCCCCTTTCCTCAAAAAACTTTAATAATGGGATTCTAAATTTAAAGAGAATGTTTTTTACTATACTATACTTTTAGCTGTAAAGAGAATGGGAATGACGTGATTTCTGGAGAGGAAACCTCATTTTTTTGAAAAAAAGCCGGATAACTTATAATTTACAAAGCACCCTTTGTATGTATGGTTCATCAAGATTTGATTGCTAATTTGTTATTAAAAAGTTTTGTGGGGGAGAGCTCGAGAGGGGAGAACTTTTTCAAAAGTTGACTCTCTCGAAAAAAGTTCGAAAACATGTCTTAAAAAATCCATCCCGAACGCAAAGCCCAAACCAGTAAAGTATGAAACATTTCGGGTTGAAACTTTAAAAGCCCTGCCAGTTCATCTTTGTCCACAAACATGGCATCATGGACATAGTCAAGGTTGAGTTCAAAGCGATCTTTCCATGGTCCTGCCAAAAAAATAGTGGCGGATAAGGGAATGTCGTTTTCCATAAAGGGTAAGGTGCGAAGTTCTTTTAATTTGATGCCTTCAATATTAAAGCTGTTTTTCAATTCTCTGAGCACTGCCCCTTCGGCGCTTTCTCCTGCATACACATTATCATAGCCGGAAAGTGTCCAGAGTGGATTATTTTGCTTTATATTTTCCTTTTTTTTTGCTAAAAGGACTCTGTTTTTATGATCTTTTAATATCACAAAAACAATTCTTCGGCTCATTTTCTGCTTTCTTGCCATCTCTAAAGGCATAAGCATAAACGTTTCGCCACGATTATCAAAAACTTCCACTAAATTTTCTTTTTCTAAAGGATCTTGGTTATATGGAAAATCGGGTAGACATAATAAAGGATTAGACATGGTATCACCCATTAAAGTTTTATCACAACAAGACATGTTTTCCGTGAGTGAACTTGAAAAGTTATGTTTTTCAAGTCCGTGGTCAAAAGAGCAGTTTGACGAAGCATGCATATCTTCTTTTTATCATCTTTATGGATACGTTGAGCAAGACGTGGTTTTAGCTTACGTACTTGTCTCGGGAGCAGATGATTACTATGAAATTATCAATATTGCCACCCATCCCGACTATCGCAGAAAAGGCTACGCAAGAGAACTTTTAACATATTTTTTTGCACAAGAAAAGATAAAACAAAGTGAAATTATTTTAGAAGTTCGCTCAAAAAATATTGCGGCTCAAAATCTTTATCGGCAGTTTGAATTTCAACAAATTCATACACGAAAAAAATATTATGATGATGACGATGATGCATTGGTTATGAAGTACGCCCCCCGATAGAGTTGTTAAGCTGTATTACTATGCATTAAAGTTTAACACCGCAACAATAACATTCTTTTTTAAATTTAACGGCCCCCTATTAAAGTTTTTTGAGGAAAGGGGGTGGGGCTTGGGGAGAGGGAAAACTCCCTTTTGTACACAAAAGGGGTTTTCCCCCTCCCCAAATAAAAAATTAAATAAAATAACATTAAAATTAAATAAAATAAAAAATTACTTGCAAGGAATGATATAATGCTTATGATAAGAAGCAAGTAAACTTTATACATTGAGGAAAATATGCGTATTAAACAATTTTTAAGTTCATGTGCCGTTATTCTTAGCTTAACCACCTTCACAACTCTTTCTTTTCCCGATGATTCCGAGGCTCGCCGTATCGGTGGCAGAAGCAGTATCGGTCGTACTGTAAGCCCAAGCACAACTCAAAAGCCGGCTACAACTTCAAATATCAATCAACAACAACGTCAAAACACCAACCAAGTCGGCAACACCGCCACCATGAACAGAGGCGGAATGTTTGGCGGTATGCTTGGTGGTCTTTTAGCAGGTACTTTACTTGGCTCCCTTTTGATGGGCGGCGGTTTTGCCGGTACGGGTATAATTGATATCATCCTTCTTGGCCTTGTTGCTTTTTTTGTAATCCGTTTTTTCAAATCTCGTTCTCAACGCCAAGAAAATCAAAATAATGTTCATAGAAATTACCAAACCAACCAATATTCTCAAACAAATAATGCCCACAATTCATGGGATCACTTGAGTTCAGCACGAAATTCTTCTGCTAACAATGTTCAAGACCATGCAGATAACACAATGGATGATTTTAACGCAGACGAATTCGTTGCAGGGGCAAAAACTCTTTATATCCGTATGCAAGAAGCTTGGGATGAGCGTGACTTGGAAGACATTAAAAACTTTACCTCTAAAGAATTATACGACGAAATCGAAAGACAAAAGCAAGAAGATCCAAATCCTTCAAAAACAGAAATTCTTCTTTTGCAAGCCTCTGTGGTTGACAGACAAGTAGTAGGTAACCAAGAATACGTGGCTGTTCTTTTTGACACCATGTTGAGAGAAGATCAAACAAGCCAAGCCAGCGAACAAGTAAAAGAGATTTGGAACTTTGCGAAAACCAAAGACTCCAATGAGAACTGGAAGCTTGACGGAATTCAACAACTCTAATAGTTTCCGTCGAATAATCTAACAATGATCATTTGTTTTCTCAAAATAAATGCTTTTTGAGAAGTATTGTAAAAAAGTTTGGGGGAGGAAAAGGAAATTTTATGTAAGTTCCTTCTCCTCCCCAATAAAATTTAAACAACACAGGTTTGACATGTATACTAATCCCATAGGACTTTTTGACTCTGGTGTGGGTGGCCTTACGGTATTACGCGCCTTACAAGAAATTTTACCCCACGAAAACTTTATCTACCTAGGAGATACCGCTCGTTTACCCTATGGAACAAAAAGTGAAGACACCATTATCCGCTATGCCATACAATGCACTGAAAAGTTGATGTCACATAACCTTAAACTTATGGTGACTGCTTGCAATACCGTAAGCTCTGTAGCCTTGCCTGTATTACAAGGAAAATACCCCCATATTGATGTGATAGGAGTTGTGAACCCGGGAGCGGAGGCAGCTTGTGAGGCTACCCAAAACAATAATATAGGTATTATCGGCACAGAATCCACAATACGTGGCAGGGCCTACGAAAAAGCTATCCACAATATTAATCCAAAAATAAAAACTTTTGCCAAGCCGAGTCCTCTGTTTGTAGGCATGGCCGAAGAAGGCTTAGTTGAAGGAAAACTGGTGGAAGACATTGCCGCTTACTATCTCAATGAATTTTTTACTGACGAAACAAGTCAACCCGATACCCTTGTGCTTGGCTGTACGCACTTCCCTCTCATAAAAAAAGCTATTCAAAATGTGGTCGGCAATAAAGTTTGTCTTGTGGATTCTGCCCAAACCACTGCCAAAGCTGTGTATAAACTGTTACAAGAAAAAAACTTAGTCAATCCACAAGCGCATGGTTCAACCCGCTTTATTACTACTGATGATGCGGAAAAATTTGCTAAAATCGGTGAATTATTCTTGGGTATTCCTTTAAAGGGAAATGATGTGGAGTTGGTGGATTTATAATGCCTAGATTAAAGCTTATCATCGCCTATGTGGGTACTGAATATTCAGGCTGGCAAGTGCAACGCACCAAAGACAAGCCCCACCCGATAACAGTTCAAGGATTAATTGAAAAACAGCTTTCAAGAATTTGTGAAATTCCTATATCTACTATGGGATCAGGCAGAACAGATGCCGGAGTGCATGCCGACTGTCAGGTTGCCCACTGTGACATCCCTGAAAGCAAGAGTAAAATTAATTGGCAATTAGCCCTTAATACTTCCCTGCCTTCTGACATTCGCATAAAAAACTATGCCATTGTGCATGATGATTTTCATTCTCTTTATGACGTTGAGAAGAAAGCATACACATACAGGTTGTGGTTAGATAAAACTTTCATGCCTCCCAAAATCTATCCTTATGTTTGGAACTGTGGCAGTCTCGATCTTGACAAAATAGATGAGGCTATTCCCTATCTTATGGGTAAGCACGATTTTGCAAGCATGCAAAACTCAGGTTCTTCCATAAAAACTACTGTAAGGACGATTTATACTATAACCAGAAGCCCCGTAAGCTCTGATCCAAGCAATCACGAAATTCAGTTATATTTTGAAGCCAACGGATTTCTCAGACAAATGGTTCGCAATCTCACAGGCCTTTTAGTAGCTTGCGGTCGACACAAAATAAAAGTGGAAGATATCCCTTATATTCTTGAACAAGATAAGCGTGTCAATATCTTTACTGCCGCTCCGGCTCGTGGGCTAAGTATGAGCGGTGTTTGGTACAAAGACGGCACCAAAGCCCATGAATAAGGTTTGAATATGGGAGATGGTTATTTTTTTGGGAGGGGGAAAACCTATTTTGTGAACAAAATAGAGTTTTCCCCCCTCCCAAACCCTCCCCCTTTCCACAAAAAACTTTAATATTAAGAATTTTATTTATTATTTTACCTCATCATTATATTCAAAATGCCTTACAATTCTTTAAAAAATTAAGTCCTTATGTGTTAGTTATTACAATAAACGCATAGGGACTTATGTTTTATAATTATCTATGATTGCAAACATGTTTTTATTTGTAATTTAGAGAAAATGTAAGAAATTTTATTCAAATACAAAGATTAAAGAATCTCAATAGGCACAAGTTCCTGTGTGGCTAAAAGGGCACGTTCCAATCTATCTTTTTCATGGGGAGAATACAATATTTTTACCAAAGTTGTTTTGGGTTCTAGGGTGGTAAACATGGCTAAGTTATCATAGGCTTCCAATAAAAAGCGAAACATAGCCATGTCTTGCGATTTTACTTTGACATAAAGATATTCGCTTTGATTAGCTGCTTCAAGGCTTTTGGGTGGAATATATCTCATACTTATTTTTCCTGTGTGCTCATATTTCAAAATATGGCAAGAGGATTGAACACGTTATAAAAAAAGGCTCTTAGCGAGCCTTTGGAAATTTTATTTCATACGGTAGGTAATACGTCCACGAGTCAAATCATAAGGGGATAATTCCACCTTAACCTTATCACCGGGAAGAATACGAATGTAAAACTTACGCATTTTACCGGAAATATGAGCCAAAACTTCATGCCCATTTTCTAATTGTACCTTAAACATCGCATTTGGAAGGGCTTCTTCCACAACACCGTCAATTTCAATGGCTTCTTCTTTTGCCATATAGCCTCCTACGTCTACCTTAGTAGCCGAATATTTATGCCCTAAAATTTAAGATTTGTCAAGAAATGTGATTGCAATATAATTTACTTTTTTATTGCATACAAAAAATCCTACTCTTTTCTGTAGAAACAAAATATGTAAAATCTTTTTTCAAAGACATTTAAACCAAAAAATCTCTTGTCAAAACGACAAGAGATTTTTGAAAAATGGCTCCCCGAGACGGACTTGAACCGCCAACCTAGTGATTAACAGTCACCCGCTCTGCCTATTGAGCTATCGGGGAAGAACCTTTATTTAGGCATGTGCCTCATCAGCACAAGAGTGTTTATAGGTGAAATTACTTTCATAGTCAAGCATTTTTTTTGAAAAATAATATTTTTTTGAAAATATTTTATGGTAGAATAAAATAAGAAAAAACATCTAATTATTTCAATATATTTTCTATTGCGAAAGCTTATGGTATGTGAACCTGATTTAGTAGGTTCCCCTCCCTCAAACTCCCCACCAAAGGGAATAATTTCCCTTGGAAACCTTGTAAGTTTTCTTTTTACTTGCAAAAGCATGTTAGAAAAATAGATGAGAGGGATTGGGGGAAATCACTTCCCCCAAAAAAGAACAATAAACAAATTAAATTAACGTGGCTTTAGCCTAATTTACTCTTAAGTAATTTTCCAAGTTCTGTAGCTTTTTCCACAATAGCATCCTGTGCTTCAAAAGGAACAATCATTTCCTTGCCATTACTATGCCCCGCATTCATAAAGGCTTCACGGGCAGCACTTTTTTTACATTCGTGCCCACAGCCACAGGTAAGACAGGGAGCATTACCTTTTACGGTTAATGCACCCAGATTAATCATGTCTTCCATTTGATTTTCTCTGGCTATTGCTTGATGTACGGCATCTGCTAATGGATCCATCATGCTGGATACAACAGAAATAACATACTTCCCTTCATTAAGGGCATTGTTATGACGCATTGACCACAGTCTTTCCAAAAAGGCCTTGGTATACCCATCAATTAAGCAATAGGGCGTGTAAGCGCCGATTACCATTGCTTGGCAGGCTTTAATTTTTTCAGCAAGCGCAGGAAAGTCATCCTTCACTTTACAGATATTATCTTTTACGCAAGCCTTACAGGCTTTACAGGGGCGAACATTCAAATCGCTAAGTTTTATAAATTCATACTCTAAACCACTTTCTTCAAGGATTTTTTTGACAGCTCTGTCTGTTCCGCTGTTAGGAATGGGACTTCCTGAAATTCCGATAACTTTTACCATGTGTATTCTCCTGTTCAGTTATTAGGTTTGTAATCAAGGTTAAACAGTTTAAAACAAAAAAAGTCTCTTGTCAAAAATTGACAAGAGACTCTTGAAAAATGGCTCCCCGAGACGGACTTGAACCGCCAACCTAGTGATTAACAGTCACCCGCTCTGCCTATTGAGCTATCGGGGAAGAACCTTTATTAGGCATGTGCCTCATCAGCACAAGAGTGTTTATAGGTGAAATCGCTTTTATAGTCAAGCAAAAATTTCAATTTTTTAAATTTTTTTTTCACCGTTTAAATATCTTTTCCTAATTCGCTGTTTTTATGGGTTTTGGGTAAAATAAGGTTTAGCAAAACGCCTGTGATAGCAGCAAGTCCGATTCCTTTTAATTGGAAAGTACCGATAGTAATATCAAGTCCGCCGATACCTACCATGATAACCACACCGACAATGATAAGGTTTCTGGTTTCCAAAAGATTTTCTCTTGACTGCACCAATGTGTTGAGACCAACAACCATAATGCTACCAAAAAGCAAAATCATAA
>CAYJHY010000095.1:0-7034 GCA_964369875.1 uncultured Mailhella sp. | reverse complement strand
GCAAACGTAGTTATAAAATCTGTGCTTTTTCCAAAATTCAGACTTTGTGGCAAAACATAAATTATGCAGAGAAAGGCACAAAAATCAATCAGTTAACGACAAAAGCGTGGTTTTGTCTATTCTTGATTTTTGGTCGCGTTTGCGTTGCAAACGCTCCATAAGCCCTCGCAAAATGAACTTTGCAGAGGTCTTTATATTTAAAAATAAATTCATAAAATCTGTATCTATGTGTTTGACTGTTAAACAAAGTCAGTATATAAGAAAGTCTTCACTTGTAACACATTGAATGATATTTTATCAAAGAACTATGTGTTCAAGCTTCGTTTTTTTTATAAGCTTTTTGAATAGTTTATAATTTTAGGCAAGGATTTCTTTTGATATAACGGAATAAAAGGAAAAAAATATGGAAATGACCGGTGCAACAATTTTGATGGAGTGCCTAAAGCGTGAGGGTGTTGATTTAATTTTTGGTTATCCCGGCGGTGCGGTTATTGATTTATACCATGAGCTGCCAAAGCATCCTGAAATCAACCATATTCTGGTTCGCCATGAACAAGGCGCTGCTCACGCAGCCGATGGTTATGCCAGAGCTTCGGGAAAAGTTGGGGTATGCCTTGCCACAAGTGGCCCCGGGGCAACAAATACTGTCACAGGTCTTGCGACTGCTTATTCAGACTCCATTCCAATGGTACTTATTACCGGTCAAGTGCACACACACCTTATTGGAAACGATGCCTTTCAAGAAGTTGATATTGTAGGCATTACTCGTCCTTGCACAAAACACAATTACCTCGTAAAAGATTTAAAGCAATTGCCACGTATCATCCGCGAAGCTTTCCATCTTGCACGTTCCGGACGTCCGGGACCGGTTCTGGTGGACTTTCCAAAGGATTTAATGATTCAAAAGATAGAGTTTGTTTGGCCTGAAGATGTACGTATGAGAAGCTACAATCCAACCTATCGCCCAAACCTCAATCAATTGCGCCGTGCGGCGGATCATATCCTCAACGCAAAACGTCCCCTTATTATTGCGGGTGGCGGGGTTATTTCTGCTAACTGCTCATCTGTACTCAGAGACTTTGTGCACGAATATAAAATCCCTGTTACTTCAACGCTCATGGGGCTCGGTGCTGTTTCAACAGAAGACGAATTGCACCTTGGCATGCTTGGCATGCATGGTACTTACACCGCCAATAAAGCCGTAAGTGACTGTGATTTGATCGTAGCGGTTGGTGCGCGTTTTGATGACAGAGTAACAGGTCGTCTTGATACCTTTGGTAAAAAAGCAAAAATCATCCACATTGATGTCGACCCAACCTCTATTCGTAAAAATGTGCAAGTAGATGTACCCGTTGTAGGCAACTGCTTACCCGCATTGAAAGAACTTTCAGAAATTTTAAAAGCACGCATAGAAGGCAAAAATATTTCTTTTGAAGATAATCATAAAGAATGGATAGAGCAGCTCACAAAATGGAAGCAAAACTTCCCTCTTTGCTATAACGCTCCCACAAAAGATTTAAAACCACAGCAAGTTCTCGAAGCTGTTACCAAAATCGTCCCCAATGACTACATCATCACTACAGAAGTTGGTCAAAACCAAATGTGGGCAGCGCAGTTCTTAAAATATCACGAACCACGCACCCTTATCACTTCTGGTGGTCTTGGAACTATGGGGTATGGTTTGCCGGCCGCTATCGGTGCACAGTTTGCTTACCCTGACAAAAAAGTTATTTGTGTAGCAGGTGACGGTTCTATTCAAATGAACATTCAAGAGCTCATGACAGCCGTTGCCAATAAGCTCCCCATCAAAATTCTTATTTTGAATAACTCATATTTGGGTATGGTTCGCCAGTGGCAAGAATTTTTCTATGAAAAGAACTACAGTCACACAGACATGATGGCACAGCCTGATTTTGTGAAACTTGCCGAAGCCTATGGCGCGGAAGGATATCGTATTAAAACCGAAGCTGAAATGGCTGAAATTTTACCCATTGCCCTCAATTCACCCAATACTGCCATTATTGATGTTACAGTAGAAAGAGAAGAAAATGTTTATCCCATGGTGCCCGCAGGAGCTGCCTTGGACGATATGCTTTTAGTATAGGAGAACTGACCATGCGCCGTGTATTATCTATTCTTGTGGAAAATGAGCCGGGAGTTCTTTCCCGTGTGGCAGGTCTTTTTAGTGGCCGCGGATTTAACATCGAATCCTTAAATGTTGCCCAAACAATCGAAGAGGGTGTTTCTCTTATGACTGTGACCACAACAGGCGATGAGCAAATTGTGGAACAAATCATTAAACAACTCCGTAAACTTGTTGTTGTTATTAAAGTTGTTGACTTTATTGATCATTCTCATGTTGACAGAGAAATGATGCTTTTAAAAGTTAATGCTGAAGAAACAAAGCGTGAAGAAATATTGCGTATTGTAGATATTTTCCGCTGTAAAGTTGTTGACGTCAGCAATAATGAGTTTACTATTGAAGCCACAGGCACACATGATAAATTGCAAGCCATTATTAATCTCTTGTCACGCTTTGGGATTAAAGAAATTGCAAGAACAGGCACCGTCGCCATGAAACGTGCCATGCAAATCGATTAATAAGTAGGCATGTATTGGAACTGACAGAAAAAAGCCTTATTTTACGCACAGGAAAATTTCGAGAAAATGACATGTGGGTAAGGATGTTAACACCCAATCATGGGATGCTGACGGCTTTTGCCTTTGGAGCGTCTCGTAGTCGTAGGCGCTTTATGGGCTGTCTTGATTCATACAACCATGTAATTTCTCGTTTTTCTTCATCAAAAAACGGACAATTTCTGAACTTACAAGAAACTTCTTTACTTGAAAGTTATGGAAACATCCGCCATGACTGGAGAAAACAAGGGCTGGTAGCAAACTGTATACGTTTTTTGGAAGCACTTGGCGTGAGCGCCCACGACAGCCAAAAAGTGTTTGAAATTACACAATCTTTATTGTTGTTTATTAATGAAAACAGTGAGCTTCATCACATGTTGCCTCTTTTATATCGTTATAGAATGGCAGCAGAATCAGGCTACGCCCTTGAGCTTGACCAATGTCAATTCTGCCAAAATGACTTACACAGTGGTGGACTTTTTTTAGTCAGTGACGGGCGTTTTGTATGTAAAACCTGTAAACCCCTCGGTATATCTGCTTTGACTGCCTCAAAAGAATGTCTTGAACTTTTACAATTTATTCAAGATAATTCCCCTCTTTACTGGGGGCAACTTGATATTTCAGCGCAAACATGGCGAGAGTCAGGACAAATTATCGATGCGCTTGTTCGTTACCATTTAGGTCTTGAATGGGTTGACGGGCGCTTCAAAAGAAATGCTTAATCTAGATAGTGTCGTCACATAAATCTAATTTGAGGGGTGACCCCCCTCAAACTCCACGACAAATAAAAGAGGGGGAATGATTCCCTTTGGAAACCCTGTAAATTTTCTTTTTACTTGCAGAAGTATGTAAAAAGAAAATAGATGAGGGGTTTTGGGGGAAATCATTTCCCCCAAAAAAGAAAAATAAAAAAATCTGTTAGAAATAAAATGAATTAAGGCTGATGCGGAGAATATAGTTTATGAAAATGCTGAAAGGTAGGAGTTTGGTATGACTTTTCAAGAAGTAATATTAACATTACAAAATTTTTGGGCAAAGCAAGGTTGCGCAGTCGTTCAACCTATGGATATTGAATGTGGCGCAGGCACCTTCAATCCTTCAACTTTTTTGCGCGTTCTTGGGCCTGAGCCATGGAATGCTGCGTATGTGGAGCCATCTCGTCGCCCCACCGATGGTCGCTATGGGGACAACCCAAACAGATTACAGCATTATTTTCAGTTCCAAACCGTAATGAAACCATCACCGACCAATATTCAAGAGCTTTACCTTGACAGCTTGCGTGCCCTTGGGCTTGATCCGGCAAAGCATGATATTCGTTTTGTAGAAGACGACTGGGAATCTCCAACCCTCGGCGCTTGGGGACTTGGCTGGGAAGTATGGCTCAACGGCATGGAAGTCACTCAGTTTACCTATTTCCAACAAGTGGGTGGCATCGATCTTTATCCTGTTACTGCTGAATTAACCTATGGTCTTGAGCGCTTAACCATGTACTTACAGGGTAAAGATTCCGTTTACGATATCATGTGGAACGACGAAGTAACTTACGGACAAATCTATCATCAAAATGAAGTAGAACAATCACGCTATAATTTTGAAGAAAGCGACGCGGCTATGCATTTGCAACATTTCAACGACTTTGAAGCAGAATGTAAAAAGCTTATCGAACTTAAATTGCCTTTGCCTGCTTATGACTATTGTATGAAATGTTCGCATACTTTCAACCTCCTCGATGCCAGAAAAGCTATTTCCATTACAGAAAGAGCCGGCTATATCGGAAGGGTACGTGCCATGGCAGCCGGAATTTCCAAGTTATATGTGGAACAACGCGAAGTTTTGGGCTATCCCCTTATGCCTAAAAACAAGAAAAATGCTTAAGTGAGGTTTGTTGTATGAGTCATTTTATCCTCGAAATAGGTAGCGAAGAGTTACCGGCTCGTTTTTTGGCTTCTGTGGAAAAAGAGCTTAGCACACGTTTTGGCGACACATTAAAAGAATTAAATATTTCTTTTGAAAGCATGGAAGCCCACTCTACCCCACGACGCTCCATTTTACACATCTATGGTTTGGCTTCCTCACAACCAAAAAGCGAAGAAGTTGCTACAGGTCCTTCCATTAATATCGCGTTTGACGCCGAAGGCAAACTTTCCAAAGCCGGTGCAGGTTTTATAAAAGGCCAAGGCGCAAGCGAAGCAGATATTTTCCGTGTAACAACAGACAAAGGTGAATATATCGCCGTGCGTAAACAAGTGGGCGGAAGAAGCTCTGCGGAAGTTCTTGCGGAAATTTGCCCTGTCATTATCAGCGCTCTTCCTTTCCCAAAACGCATGCGCTGGAGTGACGGAAGTTTTGCTTATGCTCGTCCCATGCATTGGATTGTTGCCCTTCTCGACAAAGAAATTATTCCTTTCAAAGTCGGCGAAATCAGTTCTTCCAATCAAACTTACGGACACAGAATCCACGGCATAGGCCCCTTCACCATAGAGCACGCCGATGACTTGGAAATCACTCTTTTTGAACGCAGTCAAGTAATGTGCGACACTAAAAAACGCCGCGAAATCATTATTGAAGAAGGTAATAAAATTGCCGCATCCTTACAAGACGGTGCTCAGGTTATTTGGAAAGACAGCTTGCTTGACGAGGTTCAAGGCCTTGTGGAAAAAGCTGTACCCATCGTGGCAGATTTTCAAGAAGATTTTCTCGAAGTTCCAAGAGAAGTGTTGCTCACAAGTATGGAACACCACCAAAAATGTTTTGGTATTGCCGACGCCAATAATACCCTTTTGCCAAAATTCTTGACTGTACTCAACGTTGAGCCCACAGATAGAGAAGTTGTTAAAAAAGGCTGGGAACGCGTACTGCGAGCTCGCCTTGAAGATGCACGTTTTTACTGGAAAGAAGATTTGAGAGACGGTTTTGACGTGTGGCTCAAAAGATTAGACAATGTTATTTTCCTAGGACCACTCGGAAGCATGGGAGATAAGTCTCGTCGTATCGCCGAGCTTTGTGCATGGCTTGCGCAACAAGTTGGACTTAAATCTGCCGATAACCACGACATAGCAGAACTTGCAAGCAAAACAGGTCGTTATGCCAAGGCAGACCTTATGTCACAAATGGTGGGTGAATTTGATACCCTTCAAGGTATTATGGGTGGTATTTACGCTCAAAAAGCAAACCTACCGCAAGAGCTTATCACCGCTGTTTCCGAACAGTATTTGCCTTCAGGCCCCGACTCTGCCCTACCCTCTAGCGGCTTAGGCGCATGCCTCTCCATGGCGGATAAAGTTGACACTTTAGTTGGATGTTTCGGGCTTGGCAATATCCCCACCGGTACCGCCGACCCCTACGCGCTTCGCCGTGCAGCTCTTGGTATTTCCAGAATTTTGATGGATTTTGGCTACACGCTTTCTTTGACAGAGATCTTTGAAAAATCCTATTCCTTATATTCACAAGATATTAAATGGAAGCTTTCCAAGGAAGAAACCCTAAGCAAACTTGAAGAATTTTGTGCAGCACGCTTGAAAAACCTTTTTGTAGGGACAGGCACAGAAACCCTCGTGGCAGAAGCTGTTATCGGTGCAAAAATGGAAGCCGGCCTTGTATGGGCCACTTCAAAACGCCTTGAAGCATTAAAGATTGCCATGCAAACAAGCGGTTTCCTCGACATGGCGCAAAGCCTCAAGCGTATTACAAACATCCTAGCCAAATCAAGCAATGATTTAGACGGAAAAGTTGATGAAAGCCTTTTTGAAGCGGATTGTGAAAAAGCATTGAACACAGCTCTCTCTTCCTTTAGCTTCGAATTTGATAAGCTCTGGGCTGAAAACCGCTTTGATGAGATTATGCCTCTTATGACAGTACTTTTACCTCTTATTGACGCGTTCTTTGAAGGCGTTATGGTAATGGCTGAAAACGAAGCCGTAAAACGCAATCGTATGAATATGCTCAATATTCTTATGAGCCGTATGGCAAAATTGGCAGATTTTAGTTTATTGCAAATTTAAAGTTATGGAGTTTGCTGTTTTTTGGGAGGGGGAAACCCCATTTTTGAGTCAAAAATGAGGTTTCCCCCTCCCAAACCCTCCCCCTTTCTGAAAAACCATATATTTTTCAACATAACTTCATGCTTAGTGATACTATTTTTCAAACTACTGAAAAAGGTTCTAAGCATTTTTTTGTACCCATAACCTGCATAAGTACAAAGCTACACAACTCATAAAACGCAACACTTGAAAATAAGCCCCGAGTGAGGAACGAGCGAGAGGCGAAAAGGTAAAGCAAGAAATAAAATCAGAGAAAAGAAAGAACATTTCCGACAAGTTCGCCCTTAAGCTGACTGCAAGGAAGCAAACGGCGAACGCTAGGGGTAAACAAAAGAGGGGTGGAAGGGGAGAAAAAGA
>CAYJHY010000094.1:0-7176 GCA_964369875.1 uncultured Mailhella sp. | reverse complement strand
GGGGAATTATAAAGGGGGAAACCTAGGACAAAGTCCTTGGTTTCCCCCTTTAGTGCCTTTAAAAAAGCGGTTACAAAGGAAACTCCTTAAAAAAGGGTTCCAAGGCGCTCCTTAAACGTGACCGTAGAAATCTCTGTGACTTACAACAGAGTAGGCATAGTCAAGCAAGGTGCTCCAGCTGTAAACAGGCAAATCAAGTTCACGTTGAATAGCACGGCCGAAAGGTTGCATGCCTGTACATTCAAGCATAATAGCCCCAACTTTGGGGTTTTCGGCTTTGATTTTTTTACAAGCGGCGATAATTTCTTTTTCAGCTTTGGAGTAGTGCGCAAGAGGAAGCTCAGGGCGTGTTTCGTAGTTCCAAAGGTTATCGAACTCTTCGCAACCGTTTTCGTGTGCACCGTAAACAACAAAGTTGCTGTTAGGGTCGATGCCCACGTTTTTGAGGTGGGTGTCGGTGAGTTGTTGGGAAGTGTAGCACAAAATACCAACGTCTTTTTTAGGTCCGATGGATTGTTGGATCATAGGAACTTGTAAAAGAGAAGACATAAATACAGGAATATCTACATAACCGGCAACGTCTTGTTGGAAGAATGCGAAGTATCCGCACTCAGCGGCGATGGCACGGCATCCCATTTGCTCAAGGCGTTTTGCGGCGTCAAGGATAGGTTGACGGCACTGGGTTTTATCATCAAGCCATACCAATTTTTTGATGTCGATATCTTTAACGATATCGTATTGGATGGGGTAAGGGAAACCGCTGGCGTTACGTACGTCGCCCGGGAAACCTGGGTAAACGTCGTCCAAAATCATAATGCCAAGCCCCATGCCATAGCATGAATGTTGTTTGCGAGTATAGATGGTTTCGATTTGGGGATCTCTTCCTTGATAGTACATATTGTTCTTCCTTTTTATGAAGTTATAATGTTCTCTAAAAGAACAGTTATTAATATTAAAGTTTTTTTCTAGCCTTAAATATTATACATTCAAATAGCCGTCAAGAAGCGCTGCTTTCTCGGCGTCGAGTTCGGGCATAACGAAATCTGCAAGACGTTTGTCTATAGCAATGTTGACTTGTTCCATAAGGGTTTCTGCGCCTGCTTTTTCCCAAGTTTCGTAGTAACCGCGAAGAGAATATTTAGGATTGTATTGAGAGCGCATATTCATGAAGGTGTGTTCGTGTTGGATATATTGGTCACCATGGGGAACGTCGTTAATAATTTCATCGCAGAAGCTGTCTTCGGTAACGGCTTCGGCGCCTAGGATTTCTTGGAACATTTCGATGTTTTGCTCGTCAAGAACAAACTTTTCATAGCCCACGATATTGAAGCTGTCTTGAATACCGACGGCGTGGATGATGTAATCCATGCCTGCGGCCATAGTGGAAAGCATAACCATTGCGGATTCAGCGCCTGCTTCGTAGTCGAGTTGTTTTGCGTCGCAAAGGCTACCGCCACCACGGCAAGGATAGCCGTAGAAATCGGCCATGGCTTTGGTGTAAATAGCGAATTTACATTCTTCGACAGAACCGATGGTAGGAGTGATAAAGCGCATATCGGAACCACCGCTGACGTTACCTGTGAGGCAAGGAACACCGGGGTTTACGAGCTGAGCAAGAACGATACCTGCGAGGGATTCGCACTGGGTGGTGATGAAAGCATCAAAGAAAGTTACGGGAGCGGTTGCGCCCATAAGACCATAACAACCTAACACAATGGGTTGTTTTTCTTCTGCAAGGGCCATGATAGCGCCTGCCATGGTGTCGTCATAGGCAAGAGGAGAAAGGGAGCTGATAAGGCCGATGGCCACATAGTCGCCTTCATTTCTTTGGTTGATTTTTTTGACTAAGTTGATGCAATCTTTGGTGATGTCATAACCTGTGGTAATGAGCATGGGGGGCTTTGCGCTATAACGAAGGCAAACTGCTTGTTGGAACATGGAGAGTTTGTCAACTTCTACGTCGGTAGGGGTGAGCACAAAGGGGTTCATAATATTAAGCACAGGGCTTGTCGCGGTAAGTTTCGCAAAGTCAACGGCGTGAGCGGCGGTGCCGTCTTCCATTTTGTTGTTACGAGAAATAAAAACAGGACCGTAAGCAGGGCAAAGGGCAGTTTGTTTTCCTGTGCCTACTTCTACGTCATAGGCTTCTTCACGGCCTCTGACGGTAAAAGAACTTGGCACGGTGGAAATGGCTTTTCTGAACATTTCTTCGCTGATGTAAACAACTTCACCTTCAATTTTAGCGCCGTTATCCGCAAACACTTTGCGAGCCTTTTCGCTTTCAAATTTAATACCTTTTTGAGACAGCACTTTTACAATTTGCTTATCCAAAATTTCTAACTGTTTTCTATCTATATTTCTTGTGAGCATAGTATCTCCTTAAGATTATTTTTTATTTTTATGTTTATTTCTATTTTATTTTTTGGGGGAAATAATTTCCCCCAAACCCCCTCATGTTTTTCTTTCCCTTGCTTTTTTGCAAGGGAAAGAAAAACGGGGTTTCCAAAGGGAATCATTCCCTTTGGTGGGGAGTCTGAGGGGGGAACCCCCTCAGAAAAAGTCTTTATTTTGTTTGTGCGTGCACGTGTTCTACTTCGTATTCACGGGCAATATCCATGTAAAGAGGATCGTCAAAGGTGCCTACGATATCGTAATCACGGCAGTTTTGCATACATTTGAAATAGGAAGCACACATTACAAGTTCAATGATAATAATGGGGAGACCACAAACAATAACCGATGTTTGTAGAGCTTGCATGCTTTGCTCACCACCTGCGATAAGAAGAATCATAGTAAGAAGCGCCATACCAACGCCCCAGAAGATGATGATGGATTTAGGAGGATCTTTTTCTTCGCCTTTTTCGTCAAAACCAACGGTGGTCATAGCCGCAAGGGTAAAGGCAATGGCTTCTGCTGTGGTGTTGAAGGAAAGACCGGCGAGCAAAATGGCTACGCCTGAAGTAAAGAATGCCATAGGATATTGGCGAAGAAGTTCGTAAACAGCGATTTCGGTGCCGTATTGTTGGATGGTTGCGCCGATTGCGGTTCCGTTGAAAAGGTCGGAAGCGATGCCGGCAGTACCCATGGTACCGAACCACATAAAGATAAAGAGAGTAGGAGCAATAATGTTTACGATAACGAAGTCACGTACGCTTCTGCCTTTAGCAAGTTTCACGAGGAAAAGACCTGCAAGAGGAGCAAACGCGAGCCACCATGCCCAATAGAAAATTGTCCAACCTTCAACCCAGCCTGTTCTTGCAAAAGGATCCACGTTACTTACCATGGGGAGGAATTGCATGAGGAATTGACCGGAAGAAGTGAGGGTGTTCTCGATGATTACACGGGTTGGGCCGAAGAAGAACACAAAGGCAAGAAGGAAGAAATAAAGATACATGTTGAAAGAACCAACAACTTTAATACCTTTGTGAACGCCTGTTGTAGCAACAAAAGAATAAATAAAGCCCATGGCAACAATCAAAATAATCATGCCTGTGGTGTCCATGTTCACGCCGAACACGTATTCCAAACCACCGCCGATCTGCATGATACCGAGGCCCATGGAAGTTCCGATACCGCCAACAGTACTGAAGATACAAATAGCTTCAACGGTGTTACCGATAGGACCGTATGCTTTATCACCGAGAAGAGGGTAAAGAGCAGTACTTACACGGAAGGGTTTTCCACAGTTATAGAACAAAAAGGCCACACATATACCACAAGCGGCATAAATGGAAAAAGGCACAAATGTCCAGTGGAGGTAAGAGAAAACAACCGCAACATTCGCTGAATCCACACTTTGACCTTCAATACCGAGGAAGGTAGGCGGAGTCATAAAATAGGTCATTGGTTCCGCAACCCCCCAGTAACTCACACCAAGAGCAAGGGAAGCGGTAAAGGACACGGCGAACCATTGGAATTTTGTCATGGCAGGGGTCGCTTTTGGCCCACCAAGTCTGATTCTGCCGTATTTTGAAAAACCGGCCCACATACAAAAAGCAATAATAGTCATGGAACCTAAGGTAAAGAGCCAGCCGAGTTGTTCGGTGATATAGGCAAGAGCGATGCCCATATATTTACCGAATTCGACAGGATACATTGCACCAAAGGTAATGGCTATTGTCAATAGGATTGCTGGGGGAAAGAAAACACCTTTATTAATGCTTGACCAAAGAGATTGTTTCATAAAAAACTCCGATGGAAAGAGGGTGCGAAAGACGATTAAAGCGCTTTTTCAGTACTAAAAAACAACTTTAATTTTTCAAAAACTGTAAGGCTTATTTTTTGGGTAAATAGACAACCGCATCCATTTCTACATCGAGGCTGTCAAAAATTCCTGCGCAAGCAACAGTCATGCGTGCGGGATAAGGTTTTTGAAAATATGTACCGTAAACGGCATTAAACTCTGGGAAATGCTTCATGTCGGAAACAAAAGCTTTGCACTGAACAACGTCGTCCATGGTGCCGCCTGCTTCTTCAACTACAGCTTTAATATTTTCCATAATTCTGGTGGTTTGAGCAGTAATGCTTTCGCGCTCATATTCACCTGTTTGGGGGTTTACACAAAGTTGTCCCGATAGGAAAAGAAAATCTCCTGCTCTGACGGCCTGTGAGTAAAAACCAACTGCTTCGGGAGCTCCCTTAGACGCAATAACTGTTCTCATGTCTGTCCTCATGGTTTTTGTTTATTTGGTTATTTTGAATAGCTTTTTGTTTATTTTTCTTTTTTTGGGGGAAATAATTTCCCCCCCCCTCGTGCTTTTCTTTTCCTTGCAAAAATGCAAGGAAAAGAAAAGATGGGGTTTCCAAAGGGAATCATTCCCTTTGGTGGGGAGTTTGAGGGGTAAAACCCCTCAATTTTTAATAGCTGAAGCCGTTGTCAGGCAAAAGTCTGTCAGTATAAAGCTTGCTGTTGATGTCTTCGCCTGCCAAGAAACCTGTTTGGATAGCGGTTTCTGTGTACCAAGAACCGAGGTAGTCACCGGCAAGGTAAACACGGTGCGCAGGGCGCATAAGTGCAGGTTGCAACTTGTTACGGCCGGGGAAGCAATATGCGAGACCGTCACGGAATTTTTGTACTTCTTGCTCCACAACGATTTTTCCGAAACCTGGGAATACTTCTTCAAGGTCTTTGCGATAGATATCAAGAACTTGCTCATTTGGAAGATCGATAAGGTTTCTGGCGAGGGTTGCGGGGGAGAATACCATGAAAGAAGAACCGTCGGAACGTTGACCGGCTTCCATGCCACGCACGAGGTTTGACATATTGAAGGCAATGTTGAATGAACGTTGTGGGCAGCAGTAAGCGTACACGTCGTCCCAAGATTGTCTGCCTGTTTCGTTGGTCAAGAATGCCGCAGAAACATAGTGGCCGTAACGGATTTGACCAAGAGCGTCAAGAGTTACGGGATCGATACCTTTAAGCACGCGATGCGCAATGGTTGCAGGGGTTGTCATAACACAATAGCGTGCTTTTTCGGTGATTTCTTGTCCGTTTTGTTTGTATGTAACTTCTACATGGTCGGGGTGTTGAACCACTTCAATAACTTCTGCGCCTACTTGCACTTTGTCGCCGAGTTTGTCGGCAATGCTTTGAGGAATAGTAGCAGCACCACCAACGATGTTACGAGCAAGACCGCCGCTTTTGTCCCAAACGAGGAGGAAGTAACCGATACCTGCGCCCGCTGAAACTTCTTCAGGGTCACCTGAGGAACGAGAAACGGTCGGACGGAAGAATGCGTCTACGTCAGGGGAAAGAGGGCCTGTGAAGTCAGAGAAGGTTTTGTCGGCCATAAAGTCGTAAATACGTTGTTGGCGAACACGATAATCTTCGCCCGGACGAGGCTTACAAACTTTGGCGTATTTTTTAACCGCAGCCATAAGTTTTAGACCTTTGGTAGCGATTTCCCAACGAGAAGCCCAAGACATGGGCAACTTGAAAGGATAAAGGTTAACGTTGCCGCCGTTCAAGGTTTTTCCTTTAAAAGAAAGAGCGGACAAAGAACCTGTAAGATCGAGAGAGTCTACACCGATTTCGGTAAGCAATTTATTTGCGTAAGAACCTTCTCCACCAAAAACGTGTCCACCCCAGTTTAACCAATATTTACCTCTACGTTCAGAGCGTAAACGCCCACCGATACGAGTGCTTGCTTCAAGTACAAGAACATCACTGTATCTTAGACGCCAAGCAGCGGACATACCTGCAATACCGCCACCTATAACAATCACGTCTCTCATAACACCAGACTCCTTTGTCTTTTGTATTTTATGAGTTTGCTTTCTTTTCAGACAAACCCTATTTTTATAAGAAAATAATGCCATATTCCATATTACGGAACACTGTAAGCAAAATTTAAAATTTGACAAAAAATTTTTTGAATCGAAGTTTGAGCTTTGTACTGAACCAAAGCTCCTTTGTTCCGCATTGCGGAATTATATTCCATAAAATTTAGAATAGCTTCAATTGAGGTATTTTGTCAAGCGTTTTAAAAAAAAGTTATGTGAAATAACAATGTTGAAGCTAAATTTGTATTAAATTTCACATGCACTCATTTCTCGCCTTCACACCAAACCTTCACTTCAATAAAATTACTTTGCTGTATTCCCAAATTTGCCTTTTTTTTAAAGATGGGCTAAGCTCAAATTTCAAAGAGTATTTTGTATTTATAAGTTTAGATTAATCGCTTACAGGGTAACAAAATAATATTGCTCGTAATTATAATCGGATGGAAAAATTACAAGCCATACATTTAGCGACAAAACATGCTGTTATCTATTTCGATTTGTATTCATATATTTACAAAGGCTCTCGAGTTCTTACAAAAAAACATATTTTGTAAAGGCTCAAACAAGCATTCAATAAAGGTGATTTATGAAAGAGATTAATGGTTTTAGTATAAAAAAAATTGCAGACATTGCCAAAGAGCTTTGTACAGATGACTCCTTGGGAAAAGTTTTACATAAATGCTCTTGCAATTCCGCCATGCCTTCCCCCGAAAAACTGGAAGAAATCATCAGCAGGCTGAAAGCTGTGCTTTTTCCCGGCTATTTCGGGCCTTCTCGCGTGCATGCGGATTCTTTAAACTATCATGTGAGCGCAAGCCTTGATTCTATCTATCGCTTACTTGCAGAGCAAATCCGCCGTGGTGCCTGCTTTGCTAATTTGGAATATTCCCACGA
>CAYJHY010000093.1:0-7184 GCA_964369875.1 uncultured Mailhella sp. | reverse complement strand
CAAATGGAAACCAAAGATGACGAAAGAGCCTACGCCGATGCGGTGCGAAAAAAAGAATCTCCCCTATCTGTCTTGTCTGAGGGGTGGGAAATTATCCCTGTGGAAAATTTACTCGCTGAAAAAGGCATTGCCGAAGATATTTGTCTGGAAGTACATGACCTTGAAAGAGCACGCCTTGCCCTTGGCATTCTCGAAAGAGGCGTCAATAACATTGTGTTGACCAAAGATGCCCTCGGAAAAGTTCGAGAAATCATACAACTTGGCATGAGCAGTGATCAAGGTGTATCTCTTGAATGCGCCACCGTAACCGCTATAAAGCCCGTGGGGCTTGGGCATAGAGTATGTGTGGACACCATGTCTTTATTGCAAGTCGGACAAGGTATGTTGACAGGAAATTCCTCTGCCTTTACCTTTTTGGTGCATGCGGAAACCGAGGAAAACAGTTACGTAAACTCAAGACCTTTTCGCGTGAATGCCGGAGCGGTGCATGCCTACGCCATGATGCCAAACGACAAAACAGCCTACTTGGAAGAACTTTCTTCCGGTGATGAAGTACTGATTGTGGGTGCGGATGGAAAATGCAGTCAAGCCGTGGTCGGACGAGTGAAAGTAGAAGTGCGTCCCATGCTTTATATCGAAGCCGTCAGTAAATGCGGTAAAACAGGCGGGGTCTTTTTACAAAATGCCGAAACCATACGAGTAGTCGATCAAAACAAAAAACCTCTCAGCGTGGTGAGTCTAAAGGTCGGAGATGAAATTCTTTGCCACTTAGACAGCGCAGGTCGACACTTTGGAATGCGTGTGGACGAAAGCATTTCTGAGTAAAGTAATTGTTTATTGCTAAGAAAATTTTAAAAAATTAAAGTTTTTTTTGGAAAAGGGGAGGGTTTTGGAGGGGAAAAACTCTTTTTTGTTCACAAAAAAGGTTTTTCCCCTCCCAAGAAACAGTAAATTATAATAAGGGTGTAGTTATGGATGATAAACAAGGTGCCGTAACAGCTGAAGAGCCAAAGTGGAATCCCGAAGCGCAGACAGAAAAACAAGAACCTACGCTCGGAGAATTACGCCAAAAAATTGATGTGCTGGATGCGGATATTTTACAGCTTTTACAAAAAAGGGCAGAGTGTTCCAAGGCCGTGGCAAAGGCGAAAAACGGAAGTATCAACTATCGCCCCGAAAGGGAACAAGCTGTTTTACAAAGGCTTTATGGCATTAATGACAATGCCAATACAGAACTTTTGTCAGAGCATATAAAAGCCATCTGGACAGAAATTTTTTCTTGCTCAAGAAGCTTGCAACAGCCTTGTAGGGTAAGTTTTTTGGGCCCCATGGGAACGTTTTCTTATTTTGCCGTACAAGAAGTTTTTGGAAAGCTCAGCGATGCTATCGCTTGTGATGACTTCTCACAGGTCTTTGAAATGGTATATAATCAAGAAGCCTCTTACGGTCTTATTCCCCTCGAAAATTCCCAGCAGGGAAGTGTTGGACAATGTCTCGATCTTTTTGATACCTACCCTGTAACCATTATTGAAGAGCACTACAGTCTTATCTCTCAATGTCTTCTTTCTCTCGAAGACGACTTGCTCGATATCAGAGAAGTTTTTTCTCATCCCCAAGCCTTAATGCAAAGCCAAGACTGGCTCAGAAGACATATACCCCACGCCAAATTAACGGAAATGTCATCCACTGCGGCGGCAGCCAAAAGAGCCATGCTAGAACGCAGAACCGCCGTTATCGGCCATGAGAAACTACTGGAATGCACCGAAGCATATTCCGGAGAACATGCCGAAAGTCTAGGGTTTAAAGTTCTCTCTAAAGATATCGCAAGGGATAAAAATAATAAAACTCGATTTGTTGTTATTTCTGCCAAAAGCAATGAAAATCAAGATGACAGAATTCTAAAAAATCCTAAAAGCTCTTGCACTTTTAGTATACGTGACCAGGCCGGGGCTCTTCTTGGCGTATTGCAATTATTTGAAAAATATAAAATAAACCTCAGCAAGCTTGAATCACGCCCCCTTTTTCAACGCCTTAAACAAGACAGCTGGCAATATAGATTTTTTGCAGATGCCGATACCAACCTTTACTCCCAAAAAGAACTCCTTGACGAACTTTTTGACTACTGCCACGAATTTAGAATTCTCGGCCTTTATGAACGCATGCAGTAGATTATTATTTGGTTGATTTTATTGGGAGGGGAGAACCCTCCCTCTTTCGATAAAAAATTTAGAACACTTTCACGAAATAATAATCATTTTTTAGAAATGCTCTAAGGGGAGAAAAAATATAGGGGGCAAGCCCCCTTATCTTTTTCTCCCCTTCCACCCCTCTTTTGTTTACCCCCTAGCGTTCGCCGTTTACCCCCTAGCGTTCGCCGTTTGCTCCTGTCGTCACTTAAGGGCGAACTTGTCGGGAAAGTCCGTTCTTCTTTGTTTGTTCCTTGCTTGCGTTACCTGCTTCCCTCTCACTGTGTTCGGGGGAAGTTTTCAAAAAAACTCCAGATTTCCTAAGAGCTTGTTTTGCTCAAAACTTTTTTAGTATTGGTGCTTATATAAATATGCACAAATATAAGGCTTCACCCGAACGTAGTGAGAGGGAAGCAAGAGTTAACGCAATAAGTAACTTAGAAAAAAGAAAAAACGCTAACGGAAACGTTCACCCTTAAGCGAAACCGTAGGTGAGCAAACGGTGAACGTAAAAAGGTAAGGAAAGGGGAATTCTAAAGGGGAAAAACTAGGACAACGTCCTTGGTTTTCCCCTTTAGTTTGTCGTTAAAAAAGAAAGCCACACCCTAATTAAGGGTGTGGCTTTAGTTATTGACTTTTCGTCAGAAGATACTTCTAAAGTTCAGTAAAGTTTTGAGACATTTTTTTAGCTCTGTAGGCCATATGCTCCACGCTCTTGATTGCGTCTAAGAAACGTAAACCTGTGGTGGTGCTACATTTACCTTGTGTAAGGCGCTCCACATGCCAATGTCTTGCCTTTACTTCCATCGCACGAACTTCATCTGAAATGTTGTCGATTTTGCTTACATCAGTCAAAACACGGTCTTTAGGGAGGGCAATGTTTTCGATAACCATTTCCAAAGACTCTTTGGCTTTCATATACATTTGTTTGAGCTCTTGAATAGCGTCGTCAGAAAAAGCACCGTTTGGTTCTTTTTGAGAAGCGCTGTAAATGGAAATAAGGCTTTTACATTTATCGCCGACTCTTTCCATGTCGTCAGCCAAACTTACGAATGCATGCAAACGTAGCAAGTCTGTATCGCCTACACCGGCACGAATAACTTGTTGTGAATATTTTTCGATATTAACCAAAATATCATCTAATTTATTTTCGATACCGGCTAAGTCGTTCTTTTGGCTTGAGTCATTGTTGAAAATAATATCTTCAATGATATCAACGTCTTTTAGTACAAGAGAACCCATGTAAACACATTCGTTTTTCACAGCATCCACAGCAACGGAAGGAGTAAACTCAATAAGCTTTGAGTCAAGGAAGTGAATTTCTCTCTTGCTGTCTTCAGGTTTGTCGGGAATAAAGCGACGAATAATTTTTACAAATATACCCACGAAAGGTAGGAAAAGAAGAGTGTTGGCAACGTTAAAGAATGTGTGTGCGTTAGCTATTTGGTGACCTATGCTGTCCGCAGTTCCGGCGATAAATCCGACATAGACAGGAATGAGAGGGAAGAAAATACACACCCCGATAATGTTAAAGAGAACGTGGGCAAAACAAGCTTGCTTGGCAACTCTTTTGGTGCCGATAGCGGCAAGTACCGCGGTAATAGTTGTTCCGATGTTATCGCCCAAGATGATGGGAATGGCCGCTTCAAGGGGAAGAAGGCCTTGCATGCCAAGAGCAATGGTCAAACCAACAGTTGCGGAGCTTGACTGAACAAGTACGGTAAGTACTGTACCTGCCATAAGACTCAAAAATGGGTTTTCGGCAAACATCAAGAAAATGTCTGAACGGCTACGCAAAACGCCCATGGCGGATTCCATGGTTTGCATACCGATAAACAAGAGACCAAAACCAAGAAGACCGTTACCCAAGTATTTTACTTTGTGGTTACGGCCAAACATGCTGCATAAAGCACCGATGATAACGAAAAGGTAGACGTAGTCTTTTACCTTAAAGGCAACGATTTGCCCGGTTATGGTGGTACCGATATTGGCCCCCATAATAACACCGACTGCCTGATTGAGTGTCATAAGGCCGGCATCCACAAAACTTACTGTCATAACTGTGGTTGCACTACTGCTCTGGATAAGAACAGTAACAAGGGCGCCCATGGCAACCCCAAGTACAGGGGTTTTTGTAAGCATAGCAATGAGATTGTGTAAGCTGTTGCCTGCCAAAAGTTGAAGGGATTCACTAATCATTTTAATGGCGTATAAAAATATGCCTACACCACCAAGTAATTGTATCACGTCTAAGAAACTGATACCTTCCATTTGTCACCTCGAAAAAATAGCTTGCATGCACTCCGAGTAAAATTTATTTAGTAAAATTTACCCACTAAACCGTTCAGCCCAAAATGCTTTTCATTAATGCCTTAGATTGACAAGAAGAGCAAGAGGAAATTCCATTTTTTTGAAAATTTAAAAAAATAAGTATATATCAAAATTTAAAAGAACTAAAATATCTATAGACAAGACTATCTTTCTAGTATAATATATTTTTTTATAATATAGAATAGATTGGGCAACCATAAATAGTGTACGTTTGAAATATACAGTATCGAGGTTATAAATGATAAAAGTTCTTGTTGTTGACGATTCTGCCTTTATGAGAAACTCTCTTTCTATGATGCTTAAGACCGACCCATCTATTGAGGTGGTAGGCCACGCAAAAAATGGTATTGAAGCTATCGAACAGGTTGAGAAACTCAATCCCGATGTTATTACCATGGACGTTGAAATGCCCGGTATGGACGGCTTGGCGGCTCTTGAAAAAATAATGAAAACATCTCCTCGTCCTGTCCTTATGGTGAGCTCACTTACTTCTGCAGGAGCGGAGAGCACACTGAGAGCGCTCGACCTTGGTGCGCTCGATTACTTACCCAAATATCAAGAGGGTTCTGTTCAATTTGCTATTGTTCAACAAGAACTTGTAAATAAAGTGAAAGCAATTTCAAAGCGTCGTACCGTCATGCGTCTAAGTCAATTTGCACCTAAGCCCAAGAAAGATATTACAGCAAGCACAAAAGCTTTGGAAGAAAGTGGTCTTAGCCATCTTCTTGCCAAAAAACCGGCTCAGCAAAAAGGGCCTGTGAAAAAGATAGCACCTCCAGTGGATACTTCAGGTACTCCCAAGAGAAATATTGTTGTTATCGGAGTATCAACCGGAGGACCGCCGGCTGTGCAAAAAGTGCTTGCGGCTCTTCCTGCAAACTTTCCTGCATGTATTCTTATCGCGCAACATATGCCAAAAGCATTTACGGGTGCCTTTGCAAAACGTTTGGCCTCCTTATCCAAAATTAAAGTTACCGAAGCACAAGACGGTGACAAAATAGTGAACGGTCATGCCTATGTATGCCCAGGTGGTCAACATATAAGCATAGCGTATACTGGTTCGTTGCCCTATATCAAAGTTTCTGACGAGCCCAAAGATGCGCTTTATAAACCGGCTGCTAACATTTTGAACGAATCCGCCGCTGTCATGGGATCTAAAGTAGTGGGACTTACCATGACCGGTATGGGAAGTGACGGAGTTTTGGGAACTAAAGTTCTCAAGTCTAAGGGTGGCTATATAATTGCGCAGGATGAAGCCTCCTCTGTTGTATACGGCATGCCCCGCGCGGTAGTGGACGCAAACTTAGCTGACGAAATTGTTGATATCGATCAATTGGCTGATACTTTACAAAAAGCCCTTTATAGATAATTTTTCTTAAGATAAAAAAGGGAGTTGAGGCAATTATGAATGATGACACCATGAGCCCTTTAGGGATGTCTTCAGATCCAAAAGCAAGTACCCTTGTTATGAAAGGTGCGACTGCCGACAGTTCCACAGAAGCTGAGGTTGTCGCTAATCTTTCCTCGAGAGATCATGCCCGTATGCGACAAGGTGCGTTTGATGCCGCAAATCTGGGGATGGAATCCGTATTGCCAAGATTAGTAGATCTTTTTAATTGTCCTAGCGTCGGTGTGCAGGAAGCTTGTGAGTTTGCTGTACGTAAAATCCGTGGACAAAAAGCAGTGGATTTGATTATCCCTTGCTTGCGCTCGGAAAATGTAACCATCAGAAACATTGCGATGGATATTCTGCGGGAAATTTGCACGGACAATATGTCCAGTGTGATTATCCTTATTCAGGATGAGGATTCTGATATCCGTATTTTTAGTACCGATATTTTAGGAACAAGTGCATCTCCTCTTGCGCTTCTTCCTCTTTGTAATGCGCTTTTGAAAGACCCTGAGCCGAATGTTCGTTATCAGGCGGCTATTAGTTTGGGAACACTTGGAAATCCCGATGCCTCCGAAAGTCTTAAAAATGCGCTGAATGATGAAGAATGGGTGCAGTATGCGGTTATTGAAGCGCTTGCCAAGTTGCGAGACACCAATTCTGTGGAAATTTTGCTGGAAACCTTAGGCGGGGCAACCCCCTTGGTTGCTTCCATGATTATTGATGCCTTAGGTGATATTAAGAGCGTTAAAGCAACCCCATATCTTTTAAGTTATATAGAAAACTCTAAAGGGCCTATGCGTGTAAAGGCTCTGAAAGCTCTTTTGCAAATTCTCGGACCCAATGTGATGAATCTTTTGGGTGCTCAGCAGTTTTCTCAGATGTACGGTTATATGGTCGAATGTTTGAAAAGTGAACATGATGAAAGCACGCTTATTACACTTTTGCAAGGTTTGTCGTATGCAGGGGTCAGCCCTGACGGAACACAGGCAATTTTTGATTTAGCTGTAACTCTTGAGTTGCCACAAGGCCAAGATATTTTGCAAGCATCTTTGGATTGTCTTGTTGCAATAGGGTATAACGAAAATTTAGAGCAAGCTTTAACTTCCAAAGAAGAATTGGTGCGGAAGTTGGCTTTGGAAGCTTGTGGAACATTAGAGGGAAAAGCCGGACGATTTGCTATTAAACGTCATGTAAATTCCTTACCCATGGAAGATAAGATTCGTGCTATCGAACTTCTTGCGGATTCTTCCAGTGAAAATGATGTTCCTTATTTC
>CAYJHY010000092.1:0-7243 GCA_964369875.1 uncultured Mailhella sp. | reverse complement strand
TACTCCCTACAGCATTACACCGTTCATGGAAGGCGTTGCCAATACTTTGCAAATTGAAAAGACCCATGCTTGGAAAAACGGCATTGAAGGAGAAGTCGGTTGTCAAATAGATGAGCATAATGACTTGCTTTGGTTTTACGATCCTCTCTATTTTAGAGATAAAAAAATCGACCTCACCGAAGGCATCGAGCAAACTTTCTATATGGCCGGACTCTGTCTTGCCATGCGCCCCGCTCTTCTCGATGAGCTTACCATTACCCAAGGCCCCGACTATGAGCGCCTTGCAGAGATGTGGCTCAACGATAACCCCGGAAAAACTCGCCTCGATGTTCCCCCTGTAAAAGTGAAGCTTCGCGGACAGCGCATCTTAGGCCCAACTCCTGTGGCTTCTGAATATCAAGCCCGTGCTATCATCGAAAAATGTGAAAGTTTTGAGTTTGGCCCTGAAAAAGGTGAAGTAAAAGTATACCGCTTTATGACCACTTTTGGCCATAAAAAGCCCATGAAACTTATGATGTATGCTCCTGCTAAGGTCTGTCAAAATGGCTACGAACCTAAAGAAGGCGACGAAGTAGATATTATTTTCTGGTTGCAAGGCCGTGTAGTTGATGCGGATGAAAATCAAGTGGCTGCCGCCGATACCGGCAGTAATCCTGTTCAATAAATTCTTTTTGAGAAGGGGTAAGCAATGGTTATTGTTTACCTCTTTTTTATCCTTTATATCTATTTTAGTATCCTATGACACAATTTTTTTCAGCCCCAAAAAATCTTATTTTAGCTTCCAAATCACCAAGAAGACAGCAATTTCTTCGAGATTTGGGGATTGATTTTTACTTACCGAAGCAAGTAGAAGACCTTTTAAAAACGTCAATCGAAAATAACGCAGAACCTGCCTCTGCCGATAATAACATTTTCAACCTTCATGCCTCACACCAAAGCGTCAATCAAGTAGGTGTTCTTGCCAAAGATGACACCGAAGCAAGACCAACGAAAGGTGAAATGCCGAAAGACTATGTTTTGCGTATGGTTATGGAAAAAATGTTACAAGAGCTTTTATCTTTTGGTATTGTGAAACATAATGAAAATAAAAATACTGATTTCAGAACACCAGAAAAAGAATTGAAACAGCGCACGCAAATACTTTCTGATTTGTCTTTTCCCCTTTCCCTTATAAATATGCAAGATTTAGGTTTGAGTAATTCTGTCGCTGAGATACAATCTGAATTTTTAAAGCGATCCGTTTTTATCACTGCCGATACCATTGTTGCCTTTGGCAATGAAATCCTCGGAAAACCTCAAGACGAAGATGATGCTCTTTGCATGCTCACAAAGCTTGCGGGGAACAGTCATACGGTGCTGACCGCAGTTTCTGTGTATAACGTTGAACAGAAACAGCTTTTTTTATTTTGTGATACGGCGGAAGTGCATTTTGCGCCGTGGCCGCAAGAATTACTAAAGGCCTATGTGAGAAGTAATGACTGTATGGACAAAGCAGGTTCCTATGGTATACAAGGGATAGGGATGTTTTTGTCAAACGGTATTAAAGGTGCTTGGGATACCGTTGCAGGGCTTCCCGTTGCTAAGCTCTTAGAAACGTTGCTTTACACAAAATCTATTAAAATTTCAACTAGATAAACCGTTATCCCGTGAGGAATCTATGCAAAAAGATGTTTTAAAAACTTTGGAACAAATGCGTGAAAAATCTCCCCTTGTTCATTGCATCACTAATCTTGTAGTTATGCAAGTCAACGCCAATGTTTTACTTTCTGCAGGCGCTTCTCCGCTCATGGCGCATGCCCAGGAGGAAATGGGAGATATTGTTAAAATAATCGATGCACTGGTACTTAATATCGGAACTTTGGATAAGCACGTTATCGCTTCCATCAATGTTGCGGGTGATTTTGCAAACAAATACCAAAAACCTGTGGTGCTTGACCCCGTGGGAGCAGGGGCTTCCCGTCTTCGCACGGAAACCGCTCTTAATACTATGCGCACCGTAAAGCCTTGCATTTTGCGGGGCAATGCCTCAGAAATCTTTGCCTTGGCAGGTGAAATCGGCGCCACAAAAGGCGTGGACAGCACAAAAGACAGTTTGGACGCTCTTAAGCACGCAAAGTCTTTAGCCAAAAATTTTAATACGGTAGTCAGCGTCAGCGGTGCTATTGATATGATCACCGACGGGAAAAAAGTCGTGCAAGTTACAGGCGGAGATCCGCTTATGACCAAGGTTACAGGCATCGGTTGTTCCGCCACAGCCATGACAGGCGCATGCATGTCCGTTGCCAAAAGCCCGCTTATAGGAGCCGTTTCTGCCATGGCTTTATTTGCCGAAGCAGGGGAGAACGCAGCCAAAAAATGTCAAGGCCCCGGCTCCTTCTTGCCACACTTTCTCGATGAATTATACAACGCGGATTTTGGCAAAGCCGCCGCCCGTGTGGAAGTTGTTTAAGAGATTTTTTGTTTTAAGATTATTTTTTTTGGGGGAAAATTTTTTGCAAAAAATTTTCCCCCAAACCCCCTTCAAAAAACTTTAATAAGTGAAGGATGGTTTATTTTCAAAAACATCCTAGTATGTTAAAGTTGATTTAAAGAACTCATCTTTTAGAACAAAACAGATAGCTATTTGGTTTTTCAGGAAGGGGGAGGGTTTGGGAGGGGGAAAACTCATTTTTGACTCAAAAATGGGGTTTCCCTCTCCCAACAACTCTTCTTCTGCTGAGAAATTTTATTATAAATTGCAAGGAAATAAAAATATGAAAAATTGGTCAGAATTTAAGGATTTTGGATTGTACTTGGTGACAGATCACGATTTATGCCTTGGGCGTCCTATTTTGGATGTGGTGGAGCAAGCCATTGCGGGCGGTGTGAAAACCGTGCAAATACGTGAAAAGCACGGAAACACGAGGGATTTTCTTGCTCTTGCTAAGCTTCTTGTAAGGGATGTGCAGTCAAAAGGCGTACCTGTTATTATAAATGATAGGGTGGATATTGCCCTTGCCAGCGGTGCTGCAGGGGTACATGTTGGGCAAAGCGATATGCCCGCCGATGAAGCCCGTAAAATTTTGGGTGAAAATGCGATTATCGGCATCAGTACCCCCACCATGGAAGCCCTTAAAGCATGCTATACCTTGCCTGTGCAATATTTGGCGTCAGGGCCCGTTTTCCCCACCAAAACCAAGACAGATACCGCTATGAATTGGGGACTTGATAAAATGAAAGAAGCTAAGGAATTTTTACTTTCTGTTAATTGCCATATTCCTTTTATGGCCATAGGCGGTATCACTCCTGAAAACTCCAAGTCTATCTTGGAAACAGGCGTGGAAAGCCTTGCTGTTGTTTCCGCTCTTTGCTCCGCTAAAGACCCAAAAATTGCCGCTCAAGAATTTTGCAAAGCTTGGGAAAAGTAGTTTTGGGATTATATTTGTAGGGTTTTGTTTTAAGTTTGAGTTTTTTGGGGGAAAATTTTTTATCTAACCACTGACGCCAGTATCGTTTTACTCAACATGGCTGGGAATTATTCCCCAACCCCCTTTCAAAAAACTTTAATATGTAAGAATATGTCTATTTAATAAAAAATACTATGGCATATGCAGATTTATTTTATTTGTCGAACCTAATATTAATACAATATACTATACGCTTAGCTTTTGGAATTTTTTTTGTAAAATGTTTCTCTATGCTTTGCTCAACAGGCTGTTTTTATGAGAGACCCGAGGAGCGTAGCGACGAGAGGCGACAAATCTAAGCAACGGACAGAGTTAAATAAATTGCCTTGATTTACCGACAAGCGACACCCGCAGGCGAAACCAAGAGGGGAGCGCTAGGGGTAAAGAAGGTGGGGTTATAAAGGGGAGGAAACATAAAGGGCATGCCCCTGTCGTTTCTTCCCCTTTGAAATATCTTTTGGTTTATGTATGTTTTTTAGATGGTGTCGTCAAATTAGGGATTTTTGTGCAATATCAAGGAAGATGAGCTTGCTTTGAAGGGAGTGTACATAGACGTACATGACCGAAAAGCAAATAAAATCTGACGCAGAGATAGCCAAAAAGAACATTTTGACGACACTATCTAGCGTACGCAGTCCATTAGCTATGCTAATATATAGCGATTTCCGCTGAGTCTTTGAACTTTGCCTTCCACTTCGAGCATAAGCAAGGTCATACTGAGTTCTGAAATATCTTGTGATTCTTTGGGTAATCGCGTCAGGATTTCATCGGGAGCAAGATTGGTTTCCTTATGTAGAATCTGTATGATGTTTTGTTCAAAGGGGCTTAATTCGGATACATCAAGTTCTTTTGGGGCGGGTGTGGCTTTGGTCTCATCAGTAGACTTGGCTGTTGAACTTGTTTCATTTTTTCGCCATATGTCATAGCCGTTTGGGTTAGTTTCTTTTGGGAAGCTTTCTTGAGGTTTGCCATTACTTTTTTTATCCGTTTTTTTAGGACTTTTTTTCTTTGAAACCAAAACATCCTGTACAGAGAAATCTTGTCTTTTGCCCATCAGTGTTTTGGCAAAATCTCCAAAATCAATGGCCAAGCTCGGCACATCTTCGTGAAAAGAAGGACGCCTTTTAAATGATGTGATTTCAACAGATTGTATGTCTTTATGCTGATTATTTTGCTCAAAGGGTAACGACGTTACATGAGATTTGATTTTTGGTGTTTCAGAAATCTTACTGTCTGTTGCTTTATTCTCTAAAAAACCTTTCTTTTTTGTGATTTCTACTTTTTGTGGGCTAGTGTTCAGAGAAAATTCTGCATGTATCATGCTATGTTGCTTGATTTTTGTGTTGTTTTTTAACACGCTTTCCCTGTTGCATGTAACGCTTATAGTATTGGGAGGGGCGCTTTTTTTTACAGGAATTACTTCATTGCTGTCTGTGCTTTTGGGATCCACAGAAAAGAATTTTTCTTCTAATTGAGGGGCAATGTCTGTAATTATGGATAAAGCATCCTCCACTTCCACCGCTCCGTCTTGTATAAGACTATGACAGCCAAGACTATGAATATCATCTAAGGGTCTGATAACATAAACATTTCTGTTTTGTTCAAGGGCCAGTCTTGCGGTGATAAGGCTACCGCTCTTGGGTGCGGCTTCAACCACCAACACCCCTTCGGAAAGGGCGCTGACCAAACGGTTTCGTATAGGAAAATTTTTACTGTCTGGCTTAGAAAAAGGCGGGAACTCACTGATAACTAAGCCTTGCTTTGCAATTTGTTCATGGAGTTTTAAATTTTCTTTGGGATAAACCACGTCTATTCCCGAACCGAGCACGGCGATGGTTTTGCCAAGCTCAGACAATGCCCCCTGATGGGCGGCTGTATCGATGCCCTTGGCCAGTCCCGAAACCACACAAATGCCCGCCGCAGATAAATCTTTTGCGATACTCTTTGCCTTTTCTAAACTCAAAGGGTGAAATTTACGTGAGCCTACGATGGCAACCGAAGGAGAGGCCAATAAAGAAAGGTCACCCCTTGCATAGAAAAAAGGAGGGGCATCTACAATTTGCTTAAGGCCTAATGGATAACGATAATCCGTCCATAGAATGATTTCACCATAACTTTTCTTACTCATTTGCCATTCCGGCATTGCCTTTTCACGCCACTTGTCACTGCGTAATTCTTGTTTGAGAGGTATGGGAAGAGCTCGCTTTTCTTTTGGGAAATTTTCAAGTGAACCTTTGTTTTGAGTAGCTATGCAAAATATTTCATATGCAGAACCATAGGCTCGAAGTAGATTACGCAGAAGTCTGGGGGTGCAGTTTTCACACGAACGAAGTGCTAAAGATGCCCAGTATTCCTTTTGGGCGCTCTCTGACAATTGTTCGAAAAAACTTTTCATAAATAACTCTGACTCTGCTTTAGCTTATGTTCTAAAAAAAGCCCATTTCTTTTGAAAATAGGCTTATAATTTGTAGTAAGGAGATTTTACAACATTTATTGTGGAATTCTTGAAGCTGCCGAAGAGCCGGGGAAATCTTCACGCAAAACGGCGTAATGTAACTCGGCGTTGTTGCTGTCTCCCAAGTTGGTATAACTCATGCCTGTTTTGAGCAAAGAGTCGGCAGTTTTGGGATGTTTTGGATAGCGAGTTTGTACTTCTTTGAAGGCAAAGATGGCGTTTGCGTAATCACCCCTAGCGTAATAGGTTTCCCCTTTCCAATAAAGAGCATTTGGGGCAAGCACACCTTGTGGGTTGGCTTGCAAAAAGCTGTCAAAGGCCTGTTCTGCTTCTTGATAACGTCTTTGCTGATAGAGTGCAAGCGCTTGATCGTAAGAGGCAGGGGAGGGGGTGTGCATACTGACCGCAGGTGTTGCGGGAGTAAGGCCGGCTTGCATGGAAGGTGCAGGGCTGGGACTTACGGCAGGAGAAGGAGCATTTGCGCCTTGACTAAGATTTTGTCCTGTAATGGCTCCAACTTGTGAGTTTTGAGAGGCTACAGGGGATGTTTGTGTATCTCTTGGGAAATCTAAAGTGTTTTCGGTAGCGTTCTTTTTGTCGTCCCCGTTTTTCTTGCCATTATCCTTGCTTGCACTCATATCATGAGTCGTCAACGGAGTGTTCGCCATGGTGGGGGCAACTTCAGGATTAGCAAGCCAAGGCTGTGCGGGAGTGTCTTTTTTTGAATAGGAAGGGGTTGTGGCTCTTGGACGTGTTTGTTGTGCTTGAACATCGGATCCCTTTACTCGGGTATATACGCCACGCTTTCTGGCGTCTTGTTCAAGGGTTTCCATGCGGATATCCATATCCGTTAATCTGTCTTGCGTTGTGTTGGTATAAGTTAATAAAGAATCAACTTTTTCGGTAACTTGTGCAAGGCCGTGTTCCACTTCATTCAGTTTTGCTTTTTGTCCGAAACAAGCGGTCAGCATAAGAGGACAAAGTACAATGAGAGTTTTTTTCAGGTTTGTCATATACAAGTATTCTCCAACATGGTGAGTGTGAATCTCAATACAGCGATAAAGATATATTAGTAGGGAAATGTTTTCAAATCAACAAAAAACGCAGGTGTTTTTACAGAATATTTCCTATTTTGCTTCAATGATAAAAGGAATATAGTGCAATTGTTCGGACACTTGCACAGTATTACCAAGGCGCCATGAAAAATCGGCAAAGCCTGCTTTTTGAGCTGCCGTTTCGGCAATGCCTTTAGCGTTTATCATAGGGTGACGTTGGAAAACTTGGGGTAAACCTGTAGTAAGGTTGCAACGCAAACACTGCCCTGCTCTTTGATGTAAATCAA
>CAYJHY010000091.1:0-7259 GCA_964369875.1 uncultured Mailhella sp. | reverse complement strand
ACCGCATGCAACAAAAGTATTTTAGAAGCCTTTGGCGCCGATATGCGACCTGAAGACTGTGTGGGAATATTGCTTAACGATTTTACAAAGCAAGTGGGCATTGGGCTCAGTATTCTCACCCATGTTTTAGAAACAGAAAAAGACCTCATCGACAGACCTCTTTATTTTAGAAACCTAAAAGGGGTTGATAAATACTTCTTGGTTACTTCAAGTGCGCTTTACGATTTAGACCACAAACTTATCGGAGCATTCGCAATCGGGGTTGATATTACTGCCATTAAAAACCAAGAAGAGCAAGCCAACGAACAAACAGAGCGTATCAAAAACAGTGCGGAAGAAGCCAGCGAAATCTCTCAAATTGTAGCCACAAACTCAAGTTTGCTTGCAGAACAAGTAAGCACGGCTCAATCTGCCACCCGTGAAATTTTGGCACAAACAAAACACTCTGTTTTTGCTTGTAAACAAATGCAATCAAGTTCAGCCAACGTAACCGAACAAGCAATCCATGCATCCGAACTCGCAGAAAACGCCACACAAGAGGCCAATAATGGGCGTGATGTTGTAGCGGGGGCTGTTGAGTGTATCAATAATGTTATGGATGAAGTCAATAGTCTTTCCAAAAACATGACCATACTAAAAAGTCAAACTTCTGAAATCATGAATATTATTTCAGTTATTGACGAAATTGCCGATCAAACAAACCTCTTGGCACTAAATGCGGCCATTGAAGCGGCTCGTGCCGGCGACGCCGGTCGTGGTTTTGCAGTAGTAGCCGACGAAGTTCGTAAGTTGGCGGAAAAGACCCAAGAAGCCACCAAGCATGTAAGTAATAGTATCAATAATGTCATTAAAGGAATTGGCAATACCACCGAGGGTACCAGTAAAACCCTTACCCTCATGAAAACAGCCACAGATTTTTCAAAACAATCGGGAGAAGCACTCAACCGCATCCATGCCATGATTCAAGACACCTCAAAAAATATTACACTTATGGCAGAAGGCGCTAAAGGTCAGATTGATACAGTGGAAAGCATGAGCGAAGGGGTCGGAGTTATCAATTCCATCGGCAGTACCACCGTTGAAGCCATGAACGTGGCAAGCAGTGCGGTGCAAGAGCTTGACAAGACTGTTCAAAGACTGAATGGCGTTATTAGCAAAATGCATTAAAATAAAAACATACTAGGGTGTGTTTCTGAATTGTTTTTTCGAGAATGGGAACTTTTGGACCTCTCTCCTCTCGAGCTCTCACCCACAAAACCTTTTATAGCATTTTGCATGAATATTAGGTTGAATAAATAAAATATATCCACATGTGCCATAGTATTTTTTATTAAATAAACATATTTTTACATATTAAGGTTTTTTGAAGAGGGCTTTTGGGAACAATTTTTTACAAAAAACTCAAACTTAAAGCAAAATACTATAATAACAAGTTAGCAACTAGAGCCAGATGGACTATGTATGATAGTACTATAAACAAAAACGCCCTGCACATAACAACAGGGCGTTTTGTTTGAACAATAATGCATGAGTATTTATTTGACAGTTACATACAACAATGAATTACTACTTCCTTAGAAAGAAAGAGTTTAAAAAGGAAACTCCACTAAACACACATACAAAAAATTTTAATAATGCCATTTACCTTTGTGGTAACGTGCCAGTTCAGTTACTCTGCGAGAGCGAGTTCTTTTGTATTCGCAATCAGCATGGTTTTTGCTATCACTTTTTCCTGCATAAAAAACTTCGGTGTAACGGATTTTAGCAAAGTAATCTGCGTGAGCACTATCGCTTTCGCTGATATCAATTTGAATTTTATCAGTTTTGATTTCGGAGTAAGTAAATTCATATTTTCCGTCATCAAGCTTTTTCATATTAGGGGTTTCTTTGCTTGCCGATCCGTGTTTATCCACTCTTGAAGTAAAGTCTGCAATAGCAATTTCCAATTTGATGGCGAGTTGCTCCATCTTATCATCTGTATTTTTCAACGCAGCTTTGCGTTCTTTAATGAAAGTAGCCTCATCGGTATAACCAAAAGTAACAGCCTCTGCTTGGGTAACAACCATGAAAGAAAGCAAAAGAACTAAAGAACATAATTTTTTAAGTGTCATAATTAACCTTTATAGAAAGTATAAAAAAGCCCAATGACAAATTACTGTGCATTGGGCTTTTTGTAAAATGCCTCGTTTGAGAAGCTTTTCAAACTACATCGGCTTCAAATCAGATGAATGCCGATACAGTACAGATTCCTTATTGAAAGAGGATTTCTGTACGACGGTTCAAGTAGCGACCTTCTTCGTTTTTGTTGTCAAACTTGAAGGATTCGCCCATGCCGGTAGCAGAAAGTTTGGAAGCAGAAACACCTTTAGATTCAAGGTACATTTCAACAGCTTTAGCACGGTTCATGGAAAGAGTTTTGTTGTAAGCGTCAGTGCCGATGGAGTCAGTCCAACCTTCAAGCATTACAGTTTTGTTTTCGTCCATGATAAGCATTGCAGCTTCGTCCAAGATAGCTTTAGCGGTGTTGTCAAGTTTGTAAGAATCGAAAGCGAAGTTTACGCCACGAAGAACGATAACTTCTTCGCTGTAGTAAAATACGTCTTGAACAAATTGTTCAGCAGCTTCGTCAGAAGCCAAAAGGTCGAGACCTTTTACAGCAACACTACAATCTTTAAGAGCAGCGATTTCGTTCAATACAGCTTGGCCTTCTTCGGTATCAGCAAAAGAAATCACGTGGATACAGAGGCTAGGGTTAGCTTGAAGAAGTTCACGAGCTTCTTGAACTGGGTCAATACCAATGTTGTTGTTGCCGTCGGAAGCGATGATAACAGCAGAAGGAGTAGCCATTTGACCGTAAGCAGAAGCAAATTCCATCATGCCGTCGCCCATGCCGGTACGACGATCAAAAATTTGTTGTTTGGTATTCAAAGATTCAATACCGGCATTCATGCCAGCTTGGTCCCATGCAGCGTAAGGAACAACAGTGCTAGCAGGAGAGAAAGTGTGCAAAGAACCTTCATAACCGAGATCGGGAATGAGGCCGTTTACTTTAGCAAGAGTAGCTTTAGCAGCATCAAGCTTGTTGCCGTTGTAAGCTTGTTTGTTGTCTTCAAAGCTCATCATCATAGAGCCTGAGTAGTCAACCAAAAAGTCAAAGCCGTCTACTTTACGAGAAAAGTTTTCAGCTTGAGCGCCTGTTGCGGCAAATGCAATAAGAGATGCAGCAAGTGTAAATGTACGAAGAAGTTTCATTCGTGCCTCCAAAAAAAGTTATTTAAATCTTGATAAAATACGGCTAACATAATTAGAAGCAATTATCAACAGATTTTATTGCAATTTTTCAAATTATAACCTTAGCGCAACTATAGTTTTTGTTACTCACAAAAATAAAACAGGTAAAAACAAACAGTTAGTCACACCATGCAATACCTTTTTCCATATTCATTTACCGTAATATTTTTTCTTATAACAAGTGCAATTTTACTCGTTTACACGTTCGCTTTTTTTTGTATAATTCAAATTAAATATTTCTCAGGAGGTCTTTATATGAAAAAATTATTGAAGAATGCATACATACTAGCCTTTATGTCAGCACTGTGTTTCCAACCGGCTATAGCTCAAGAACAACCGAAAGCTCAAGCAAGCACTTCTAACACAGAAAATGCCGAAATCTTGACGCTTATCAATGAACTTGAAGAAAACCTGCAATGGCTCTACGGCGCTGCAGATTCAATGTATTTAAGCCTAGAAAAAATGCCTGAAAATATGGATAGCTTTTTAAAACAACAAGGATACGACACCACCAAAATTTCCGAAATCCCCTACTATCAGAACCCTTTTGTAAATATGCATTGGGATTTGTATAATGTTGGGGTAAGAAATTCCCTCACGAAAAACACTATTTTATTAAAAACATTAAAATTGAAATATTTGGAACAACTTGCAACAACATCAGATAAAGACAAAAAAGACATTGAGACGCTCAAAAACGAACTAAAAAGCTTGGAAGAACAACAAGAATACGCTGATTAATTTTGTGATTGTATTTGCTCTGCAACCACTTATTTCAACTCTGCAAAGTGAATTTTACAGAGATTACAAGCAATAAATAAGCCAGTAATTAGAAACGTAAATTTTAGATAAAAATACGTGACAAAATCGGACTATAAAAAAACACAAGGTTAAAGCTTGTAATTTTTGACAAAAAGGTTTATAAAATAGTTACAATATAGGAACAAGGACTTATGGGACTATCCATTACACCTTTTGTTTCATTATGGAGTATTCATGTTAAACCTAAATATGTTGCGTATTTTTCACGCCGTCGCCGAACATAAAAGTGTGATGAACGCGGCAGATTCCCTATTTATTTCTCAACCTGCTGTCAGTAATGCTATAAAAAAAATGCAAAATGAATATGAAGTCGCCCTCTTTTATAAAGAAGGCCGTCATCTTCGTTTAACGGAAGAAGGAAAAAATCTATATAAATTTTCACAACAAATTTTTGATATTTCCAAGCAAGCCGAAGTCTACCTTGAGCAACTAAAGACCAGTCACCTTACCAATATCCGTGTAGGGCTTGTGACACTTTATGAACGCTATTTTATTGAAAAAATAGTAGATATCTTCCACGAAATCGACCCTGATTTATCCGTGAGCATCGTTTCCGGTAACTCTCGTGGGGTTATGCGTATGCTTCTTCGCGGTGAAGTAGACATTGCTATTAATGCCGGTAGTCAAAACTCAAAAACCCTCCGCAGTATCTTTTTTAAACGTCATAAGGTTTATCTTTATGCGCCAAAAGGACATGCGCTTTATGGCAGAGAATCTTTCACAGCTTCCGAACTTGATAAGCAGCGTATGATTTACAAAGAAACCGGTTCCGCTGTTCGTCAAGCAGCAGATTCTTATCTTGAAAAATACAACATTCAACCTGCAGGAATATTTGAACTTTCAAACCTTGACTCCATCATGGAACTGGCAACCAGAGAAAACTGCCTTGCTTTTATTCCTGAGATTTGGGCTGAGCTTGACGGTAAAAAATATGACATCAAATCACTTCTCGAGGCAGAAGAGGGTGATTTGTACTTTGATGTATTTTTCTCATTTTTACCAAGTCACCGCTATTCGCCGGCACATCTTGGTTTTTTCAATCAACTCTATAGCAAACTTGAAGTACAATAATTTTGGAGTAGTACAATGATTAAACATATCGTTTGGTGGACTTTAAAAGACGAAGCAGAAGGCCATAGTGCTCTTGAAAACGCAGCAACCATTAAGGCCATGGCCGAGGCGCTTATGGGACAAGTGGAAAACATGCACTCTATTGAAGTCAGCTACGATTTCAAACAAGGAACCACAGTGGAAGCAAGCGTAATTTTACAATCTGTTCACACAGATGAAGCAGCGCTCAAAACCTATGCCGAGCACCCAGAACATGTCAAACTTGGACAATTTATTAAAAATGTCGTTACAGGCCGTAGTGCCATTGACTACGAAATATAAATAGTTATTGTCTACAACTATAACCTATAAACCAGTTATACATATAATCGGAACGAATTTTTTAATGATATATTTGTGCTTTTGTACAAGTGGGTCTTATAATTCGTTCTTTTTTTTATAAAGGAAACCATCTTATGAAAAAATATTCATTACTGTTGTTATTTTTTGCAATAATAATGGGTGGAGTTTTCAAAAACCAAGAAGCTCAAGCTTTAACTATCATTTTAGATTCAGGGCGTAAGCACTCTGCTCCACCGCATCATGCGCGTCCGCCTCATCACAGACCTCCACACCATTATCAACCACCACACTACAAACCGAGTCCACCAACGAGTTATTATGTCATCCCCCAAAGACCCGGACCAATCTTTCTCCCTCCTGCTCGACCTCAGCATAGCCCACACTATCGCCCACACCCTACTCCACAAAATCACGGTAACGGCTATCGCCCCTCTATGCCCTCCCCTACTCACAGACCTCCGCACAGACCCTAATACAAGGAGTTTATAATGAAAAACTTATTGACATGCACTTTTTTAATTATCACTATTGCCGGCCTAGGAGCCTGCGTTCCTCATCAACACGGCGGATACCACAATCAACCTCAAACAGTTGTGGTAAAACCACATCACAAGCCTAAGCCAAAACCTCAACAAGAAGTTATTATTGTAAAAGAAAAACAAAAACACCATAATAGCAACACAGTGATTGTGCATCAAAACAGCCAACATAACACCACGGTTATCGTAGACCCAAAAGATAAACAGCACCGTCGCCCCTATTAACAAAAAATATTGGAACATACCCTCATCAAGTAATGCTCTAAGCGTATGCAGATCCCCCCGAATACGTCAACGTTGATAATGCATCAAAAATGACGTGTTCGGTCATGGCTCTTGTGAATGCGAAATCTAAAAATTTATTGCCATTCAAATATAACTTATAACCTAATTATAAACATATAATCAAAACGAGTTTTTAATGATATCTTTGTACTTTTGTACAAGTTTATCTTATAATTCGTTCTTTTTTTTAACATATAAAAGTATTCACGTAACTTTAGACTCTAGGAATTATGTTATGAAAAAACTACTTATCGGTTCTTTTTTGATTATGTGTGTTGCAAGCCTCGGAGCTTGCGTACCTCCTCATTATGGATACCCTCCTCACCAACCACCGGTTGAAGAAGTGAAACCCAAGCCCAAACCACCGTTAGTAAAACCAAAACCTACGACACCTGTTGTGCAGCCTGAGCCTACACCGCCAATAGTAAGGCCTAAACCAAGGCCTACGTACCCGACACGTACAGAGACAGCACCATCTATCGTAAGACCTACATACCCGACACGTACAAGTCAAGATCTGTAAGTCTTTCAGTTGTGAACTCTGAAACATAAGAAATCAAAAGAAGTGATATCACGTCATTCCGATTTGCTTGTTATTGGGAGAGGAAAAACCCTACCCCTGTCCTCAAAAAACTTTAATAGTGGGACGGTAAATTTTAAAAACATGTTTTTTATTATATCATACTATTAGGTTTAAAGAGAATTAGAATGACGTAAGTGATATTGATTGACGGAAAGCCATATATCGGGTTACACTTAATATGCTTGATACCGAAACAAAAGGAGTCATTATGAGTTTTTTTTCAAGAGCTCCTCGTGAAGCACAAACAAGTTTTTTGTGTCCGTCCTGTCAAAAACCACTCTATGTCAAACGCACTTGCTACCAAGGCGTGCTTATGTTTTGTAAAA
>CAYJHY010000090.1:0-7315 GCA_964369875.1 uncultured Mailhella sp. | reverse complement strand
ACATAATGAGAATGGGCACAAAGGATATGGAAAAAAAAGCCAAAACCAATCTTGTACGCAGTTTTGCCCCAAAAATTTTACGGCGCCTTTCAAGCAAAAGGCGGATAACATTTCGTGCCACCAAAAAAAGCACCACAAGCATTAAGATTGCGTTAATATTGACAAGAACAAAAAATACCCATGAATCATTGCCGAAAAAATTTAGCTGTCCCCAAGTTACCAGCACAACGACCAAGAATAAAACAAGAGCAAAGATAATTTCCAAACGTCTTTTTTTATTTTTAAATTTTTCGTATTGGATTTGACTTTGCTTTTTTTTGGGGCGCCCATGATTAATATATTCTTCAGAAAAATCTAAAGGCTCTGCATTGTTATGCTCGGCATTTTGCAAAAGCAAATATTCAGAATTATCGTTGATATCCGATAATAATTTTTTTTGGGGTTCAGTATCAAGAGGTTGTTTTTCAGGCATATCTGAAGGAGGCGCGCCTTGTTTTTCCGGTTCCGGTGATAAATCTTCCAAAAAAATGGTTGTTCGCCCATGGGGGGAAGTATTTTTTTTATTCTTTTTCCAAAAACTCAGAAGCATATGGAACTCCTTGATGCTGATATGCCTAGAGATTGTCGTCACATTGCTATTTTTGGTTAGTTTTTATGTCAGAACTCGCTCGCTTGTCGGGCATGTACAGCTATGTACATAAGCGCTTAAAAGTAAGTTCATCTACTTTATTGTACAGAACAAAAACCTTTGGTTTGACAACGTTGCCTAAGCTCAATAAAAGCTAGTTTTAATAGCTAAATTCGTATTGAAAACTTGCAGGCTGGATAATATCCTTACCCAAGAAAAAAAGATTTTTGTCTGCCCATTGTTGAGTGTTTGCTTTTAATAAATTTACATCTATCTCAATTAAATAATTATGTTTTTTTTCTAGATGGGTGGGGATGTCAAGTTTGATGTTTTCAAGCAAAGTATCAAAAAGATAGTTCGCGTCACTGTTTATACGGTGAGTGTCCCCATGTCTGATGCTGTAAAGCTTGGTCAGCGGGTCATACTGTAAAAAATATTCGGTATTGTATTCGCGCACGGTCTTGGCGCTGAAAAACGCACGTTTTCTTTTTAGATTGACATTAACATTAAAGTTCAAAATATGTCCTTTCTTTAAAGCACTCTCAAATAAGTCCGAGCTTGGTCTATCAAGAGCAATTTCCAAAGAAACTATATTTTGCGTAGGGGTAACCCGTAAAAAATTTAAAATAAAAGAGTCGTAATCGGTAGCGAATACTTTAAAAGGAAGGCTCAAGAATAAAAGAAGAAAGAATATTTTTTGCATGTCCTTTTTGTGGCATAAAGTCTAAAAAATAACAAGCAAATTTTGTGTGGAGATGATTTTGTTGGGAGGGGGAGAACCTATTTTTTGAAAAAAATAGGTTCTCCCCTTCTCAAACCCTCCCCCTCTCCACAAAAAATTTTCCCCCAAAAAAACTCAAACCTAAAGAAAAATCTAAAGGAAAAATGTGCAAAAAAATGAAATTTTGTTCTAAAAATTGATCTAACTGCACAAAGATTTTGACTTTGTAAAAAAAATAAGAAATAAACTTGCCTGTAGAAAAAATGTGTTTATATTATAAAAAGTCGATGGTGTGTTTCGATGTTGTCCATATGTGAAAAAGCAATATCTCATGTGAAACCACCTTTTGTTTGATTGTTTGATTTGATAAATTATAGTGTATGCCAAAGATTTTGGCACATAAGGAAGAATTTTATGCCTATGTTTGATTTTTACTGTTCTTCATGTGAATTACAATTTGAAGAGCTTGTGTTTGGTGATGAGAAAGCGACATGTCCTCAATGCGGTCTTGAAAATATTGATCGTATGGTAAGTGCTCCAAGTCCTTTAAAAACCGGAGCTTTCCCTTATAAAGTTGGACCTGTTCACTCAAGACTGAGCATGGCAAAAGAAAATTCTTCCTCCTGTGGGTCTTCCTGCCCGGGAACTTGCAGTTCTAATTCATAATTTTAGGAGAATTTTTTTATGATGAAACTATTAAAGCAGTCAGTCGTAAGCCTTACCGTTGTGATGGCCTTGGCTTCCAATGCTTTTGCGATTAACCTTCCTTCTTTTAGTCCTTTGGTAAAAGAGGCAAGCCCTGCCGTAGTGAATATAAGCACGGAAAGAGTTGTCAGAGATTCTTTTGGCTCTCTTCGTGGATTACCACCCGATATGCAACATTTTTTTGAGCAATTCGGCCCTTTCTTTGGAAACAATGGCGGAGGCCGTGAACGCTCAAAAAGCGCTCTGGGTACCGGCTTTATTATTTCTAAAGATGGTTATATCGTAACCAATAACCATGTAGTGGAAGGCGCCAGCAAAATTTTTGTAAACTTTGAAGGTTCCGGTAACAAAAAAGACTCCGTTGAAGCGAAGCTTATCGGGACTGACCCCGAAACTGATATTGCCCTTTTGAAGGTTGAAGTAAAACAGAATCTCCCAATTTTGGAATTTGGTGATTCCGAGGCCTTGGAAGTGGGGGATTGGGTTTTGGCAATCGGTAACCCGTTTGGGCTCAGCAGTACCGTGACTGCGGGTATTTTAAGTGCGAAAGGTCGTGATATTCATTCCGGCCCTTATGACAACTTTTTACAAACAGATGCCTCCATTAACCCCGGTAACAGCGGTGGCCCTTTGCTCAATATGGAAGGTGAAGTTATAGGTATTAATACTGCCATAGCAGCCAGTGGGCAAGGCATTGGTTTTGCAATCCCCAGTAATCTTGCTCAATCTGTGGTTGACCAGCTCAAAACAGGTAAAAAAGTAAGCCGTGGTTGGATTGGTGTCACCATTCAAGATCTTGATGAAATGACCGCCAAAGCCCTTGGAGTAAAGCAAAATCAAGGCGCTATGATAGGTTCTGTACTTCCCGGCGACCCTGCTGACAAAGCGGGCATGCGCTCAGGTGACATTGTTATCAAAATCGGTAACTCTCCTATCAAAAATGCCGCCGAGCTTACCCGAGTAATTGGTTCTTATAAACCAAACAGCTCTGTGAAAATTGTTGCCATTCGCGATGGCAAGGAAAAAACATTTACGGTAACCCTTGGGGAACGTAATGGCTCTCAAAGTGCTGCTCAAGGGGAAAACCTTGAACAGGGAACATCTAATCTAGGAATTACAGTTCGCTCTTTAACAGCCGAAGATATCCGCAATCTAAAAATTGATGGCTATAATAAAGGCTTAATCATTATCGATATTAAAAGAAACGGACGTGCCGCTGAGGCCGGAATACAAGCAAATGACGTTATTTTGGCTGCAAACCTTAAGCCTGTAAGCAATACACAACAACTAGCTAAAATTGTTGAAGGTGAAGGTATGAAGCGTGGTGGTGTTGTGTTACAAATCTACCGTCAAGGCAACATCTTTTTAGTGACCGTTCCGTTGGGCGATAAAAAATAATATAAATAACGTATTGTAATAAAAACAAAACGCCGATAATGTATATATGCATTATCGGCGTTTTATGTTTTGTTCATTTTTCTTTTTTTGGGGTGAAACCTCTCAAATTAAACTTTCAGAAATTACATTATCCAAAAATAACTTGGTTTCTGCCACTTCTTTTTGCTGTGTACAGATGAGAGTCGGCACGTCTTACCAAGTCTTCGATGGCTTCTCCCTTTTTGAACTCGGTGGCACCGACACTGATGGTGACAGGTTTACCATCTGATTTCACGACTTTTTTGGGGAAAATATAGCAGAGCCTTTGAGCAAAAATTTTAGCATTGTCAAGATGTGTGCCGGGCAGAAGGAGTAAAAACTCCTCACCGCCATAACGAATACTGATGTCGATTTTACGGCTGATTTCCATAAGTACACGGCCGGCGGCACGAAGTACGGTGTCGCCTTCAAGGTGTCCATACTGGTCATTAACCATTTTGAAATGGTCGATGTCAAACATGATGGCAGAAAAAGGGGTATCATACAGTTCGTTGGCGCGGATAAGTCTTTGCATATGGGTATTCATACTGAGCTTATTAAAAAGTCCGGTGAGCTGGTCTGTTTGCGCCAAAAGTTCAAATTGTTTTTTGGAAGCCGCAAGCTCGCCTATTTGTGTGCTGAGCTCGTCATTTTCTTCCAATAGTGTGGTGATATTGGTAAAAGTACCGATAATGCCACGTGTGCCGAAGCTGTCTTTAAAGCCTGTAGTCCAAGACCAACAACGACGAACCCCGTCGGCCAAAGTGAACTTTATTTCCCTGTGGGCTGTTTTAAGTTCTTGCAGGACATATTCATCTTCATTTGCCAATTCAACTTTCTCTTGTGGGTTGATATGGCTGAACGCTTCGACGCGTTTCCCTATAATATCAGTTTCTTCAGGAATACCAAACATATCTTTAAACTTGCTGTTGGCAAAGATATATTGTGTATTATGATCCTTCATAAAGATAGGGGCGGCCAATGCATGCAAGCCGGAAATATAAAAGGCAAGTTGCTTCTCAAATTGTTTTTTGATATATTCCAAAGCAATGATTTCGTCTTGTTGCTTTTGTAAATTATGTCGAACGGATTGGAGTAAAGATTGCTCTTCTTTACTGAGTTTTTCCCATAAAGTATCTTGCAACTGCTCGCTTTGAGAGGCGTTTAACCAGTCAATCATGTTTTGAGAAAGAGTATTTGTCGTGGGGATTCCATTCATAAAAAAACCTTATTGTTAATAATTTAGCAATCGTCTTCACTATATACCAATTTGCAACTTAAAACAATACTTTTCACAATATTATTTATTGATTTTGTTTATAAGATATTGAATATAAAGAAAAAATTATAAAAATTAGTGTTTTTGCATTGAGATGCTATTATTATCGGTAGTTTTTGGCAGAAGATTAGGTACCCTTTGGATACATTTTGACGGAAAAGAATTTTTTTGCTAAAATAATGTTTGCTTGTTGATACACATATAACAATTTCAGTTTATAGGATTATCAATTTTATAAGCTTACCATTTTATAGAGATTTTAATCATATTTTATAAGGACAGAATATGCAATATTGGTTATTTAAAACAGAGCCTCATTGTTTTTCCCTCGAGCATTTGAAGCAAAGTCAAAATCAAACCACTTCTTGGGATGGCGTAAGGAATTATCAGGCAAGAAATTTAATGAAATCTATGCAAATCGGTGATAAAGGTTTTTTTTATCACAGCGGGAAAGAGCCTGAAGTTGTTGCGGTTGTGGAAATTGTCAAAGAGGCGTATCCCGATCACTTTGCTTTTGACCTTTCGGATGAACATTATGATGCACGTTCAACTCCCGAAAAACCTTTATGGTATATGGTGGATGTCAAGTTTGTTTCTGAATTTAAAACACCTCTCAGTCGAAAATTTTTAAGTCAAAAAGCCCCTCTTGCGGATATGGAATTGATGAGAAAAGGCAGTCGCCTTTCTGTTCAGCCGGTTAGAAAAGAAGAGTTTGAGTATATTATGTCTTTGGGGGAGTAGTGTACTATACGCTTTAGAATCGTGGTAAATAAAAAACACCTGTCAGGTATGCAGTACGCATGGATGACAGGTGTTTTTTACTGTGATATCAAAGGGATAATAGTTTATTTTTCAACCCGTTCTTCTCTCAGGAGAAGACTGTCTGACTCATTGTTGTATTCTTCAATAAAAATATTCCAACAGGTGACAAACAAGGTTGCGACTACAGGGCCGATGATAAAACCGTTCATATCAAACATCATAAAGCCACCTAGGGTAGACAAAAGAACGAGGTAGTCGGGCAACTTGGTATCTCTGCCAACCAGAATGGGGCGTAAAATATTGTCTACGAGCCCGATAACAAGAATTCCAAAGGCGACAAGAATAATGCCGGAAACAGTTTCTCCCACGGCAAAAAGATAGATGGCAACAGGAAGCCAAACAAGGCCGGCTCCAATCATGGGAACAAGGGATAAAAGTGTCATAATGACCCCCCAAAGAATGGGGGCGCGGATATCGAGAAGGTAAAAAATACATCCCCCAAGAAAGCCTTGCACCATGGCAATAATTAAACTTCCTTTAATAGTTGCCCTTGTTACCTCTGAAAACTTTTCAAAAAACATGGCTTCTCGCTCATCGCCTAAGGGTAAAGCAAGGTGTAAGTAGCGAATAAGCGATTTTTTATCCCGTAACATAAAGAAAGCCACATAAAGCAAAATACCGACTTGTGCTAAAAAGGTAAGTGTTCCTTGCCCAATACTCACAGTGTGTTGAGCGATGTATTTACTGACAGCAACTGCGGCTTCACCTACTTTGGCTCGTATTTGTGTAGAATCAATATTGGTTTTATCCAAAAGATCTTGGATTGCAGGAAAGGCAGTTTTAATTTCATCGAAATAAACATTAAGATTGATTTTTCCGCTTTGAAGCCCTTCAAAAAGAATCAAGCCTTCGTGTAAAAAAGAGTTGAGCACAAACAAAAACGGCAAAACAACAACTAAAATACAAGAGAACAGTGTTGCCAGTGCTGCTAAATTATTATTTTTTATGCGTGTTTGAATAAGATCTTGCAAAGGGGAAAATATAATGGCTATGGCGACGGCCCAGAAAATCACCCCAAAAAAGGGCGCCATGAGCATAAAGAAAATAATACTGACTAAGATGAGTAGCCCCAAAAAGGAGCGAAACTCAAGTTTTTCTTGCATATAAACTCCGATGGTTTCAGCTATAAAAAATTAGGAAAAAAACAAATCACAAAGGGCTTGAGCATCGTTTCCGCCTTGTGTATATGTTGTGAATTTAACGCAGTTAGGGAAAAATTTATCTTCTTCTTTATCATAATAAACTTCAAAACTGGCGTGTCCGAGGTTGGCCAACTGGATAAAACCTGTAAAAGGCATGTCGCATGTGCAAGCTTTAGAAATTCTATTGGTAGAGACGGCAAAAACATTTGCCAGATCTTCGCTGAATTCTGCAAAAACACTTTCGAAGTTATCCGGTTCAGAGAAGTAATAGGCGTTTTTTACGTAAACAGGCTTGCTTTCAAAAACAGGTGTCCAGTTATCAGATTGAAAGTGATGATCTAGACTGCTGAGCATTTCTTCACTATTTTGATCTAATATATTAAAATACAATGTAACGTGGAAAAGATTGCTTGGGAAAGTATCGGAATCAGACATGGCATACTCCTAAACGAAAATATATTATACAAAGATAAAGGATATTCCTATTTTATATTTTTTGCAAGTTTCTTCGTTGACTATTTTTTTGATGGGTTGTGTCATGCTAATATGCTTATTCTTGGGAGAGGGAAAACCCCTTTTGTGTACAAAAGGGAGTTTTCCCC